>JAUWOH010000121.1 GCA_030612225.1 Desulfobacteraceae bacterium | reverse complement strand
CATCGACTTCAACCTTAGGACCATGCATTACATCGCTTTGCCACAGATCGTTGGGCAGCTCGGCCTCAAACTTCCTTCGGTCAACCGGTTTATGCTCAGTTAAATGCATCAGGTCATTTTGATGCAACAAGCGGTAAACGCTGGATAAAGAAAGTTCAATGCCGTCAGGAATCAACCTTCGTTTTGTCATCGCAGCAATCAGCCGAGCTGCGGTAGCATCCGGCATTTCCCGGCGCAATCGAATAATGGCACAACAGGTATCTTCATCCATGGACCGGCTTTTACCCTTATCGCTGCGAGAGGCCGGATATAAAGATTCAAGATTTCCGTTGCCTGCTTTGTAAAGTCTTATCCAACGACGTATGGCACTTTTGCTAATCCTTGTTTTGGTTGAAAACGGGATGTTCCATTTACGGGCGCACTTGTCTTGCAAAAGATGCCTTTTCTTTGCCCTGGTCATCTGCGACCCATTGACAAAGTCGCCGATGACCGAAAACCTGAATACTGCAACCTGCATTTTTTCATCTTCTGTCATAAAATCCTCCTTTCAGTAAGTTTTCCATCCCTGTACTATTAAAAGGAGGCCTTAAAAATAACACTCTTAGGTGGGGTGTATAAAAACCGAAAAAATATGCAGATTAAATATTGCGAGTTACCGGCACATGACCCAGTGTCATAAAATGATCAAATGCTTTTAATAAGCCCTGATTCCATATGTCAGACAGGTATGCTTTAATTCTTCGCTGCAGGGCTCTGAGCCAGTGACGCTGTCGTGTGGGGGGAATGCCTGAAAGCCATTTGCTCAGTTTTTCTTTATGGGATATGCAAGAACGGATTGTTGTAATTTTCGCCTGAAAACGCTTAAAATACCCGGAAGGTCGAAGCCTGATAACACAGCCGCAAACACTACAACGATAAAGCTTTAGCATCAGAGGCTCTTCATAACCATCAAAAATCGCCTGGGCATAACCATGTCCCCATACTTTATAATTACTGCAACGTGGACAGCTTTCCGGCCTCGGCCATGGATAATTACGCTTTTTTTTAAAAAGTTTCTTGAGTTTTACTTTAACAAAGATTATCATAGTATAACCTTTCGGAGGATCATTTACTGATCCTCGGTTATAAAAGGGCGGTCCCCTGTAAATTGGCCGCCCTTTTTTTCCAAAATAAAAAAGCCCCTGTAAAGAGGCTCATTTAATCTGATAATCTTTTCTTTCTGTCAACGGAATCTAAAAATATTTTAAACTACTGAAACTGATAATCTGGAAACTTACAAAAGCTCTTCTTATTCCACTAAGCTTTCAAGATTTCACTGAGAATGAAGAGATGAGGGATGCCCATCAAATCATTAAATTCCCGATAGGAGTTAAGGTTAAAAGCTTATGACTGAAACAAGAAGTCAGCCAACTATGGCATGCAGCGGATCGCCGAAAGAGCCGGCTCCTGCTAATGCCCGTGTTAGGCGACTACATATTTTCAACTTAAGCATTTTGAAAGGAAAGCTTATATGAATAATAAACTCATGCTTGGTCTGAGGTGGTATATAATAAATGTACCACCAATTTTATGGCAGAAACAAATTGCCACGGGAAAAAGAAAATTTGAAAAGGAATATGGCTCTTTATCTGAGTAGTATCGTCTTATACATCATTTTGTGGTAAGAGAACTACAGTGTCATCTCCGCCCAGTAGCTATCTTTGGTGGTGAAAAGATCGTTAAGAACGAATAAATACATTTTGCTCGAATAAGTTACTTTCTTATGGAAGTCCCGGACTCGGACTTCCTATTATACTGAAATTTCGGCATATTCATGCATAATGTAAGTATTTGAAACCCTTGCTAAAGTATTTCTTTACGAAAAAGGTAATAGAAATGTCTGAAAAACCTACCTATGAAAAACTGGAACAACGGATTCAGGAATTAGAGCAATCTGTATCTAAGCGCAAGCAGGCCGAGGAGGGCTTGCAGAAAAGTGAGCAGCGGTACCGCTTAACCATGGAAGCCTCTCTGCAGGGAACGTATCAGGTTGACACCAAAGGACGTATAACGTTCGCCAATCCGTTAACCGCCGAGTTGACGGGGTATTCCCTCGCGGAATTGGACGGCTTGTCGCTTGATACCCTTTTTCCCCCCGGTGGGGCCAAGATGATCAGCGACGCTAATGTAGCGCTATTGTATTCCGGCAAGCCCATTGTCGGAGAAAACACTCTAACCCGTGGGGACGGCAGCCGGATCGAAACCTACTTCAGTTACGTCCCCGTACTCGACGAAAGTGGTGAGTACATGGGGTTTGTTGGATCTATTTTAGATATCACCGAGCGCAAGAAGGCGGAGGAAGAACTGAGAAAAGAGATAAATTTCACTAAAAGTTCACTGGATACTCTGACGGATGGTTTCATAGTGTTTGACTTAGAGGGGAAATTCCTACGGTGGAATAAGGCCATGAGTCAAGTCACCGGTTACAGCGATGAGGAGATATCCTCGCTGCATCCGACCGACTTTTTTTTAGGAGAAGACGTTCCAAGCGTGATGGAGAATATCGGGAGAGTGTTGAAAGAGGGGCATGCCAGCATGGAGGCGTCTATTGTTACTAATGAGGGTAAGAGTATACCTTATGAGTTTACTGGCGACCTGTTTAGAGATCATGAGGGTAATCCTTTAAGTATTTGCGTTGTAGGTAGAGATATTACCGAGCGTTTGCGTGCGGATAAAGCGCTGCGAGAGAGCGAAGAGAAGTACCGTATAGTCCTGGAAACAAGTACGGATCCAATTGTTGGCTACGATATTGAAGGTAAGGTAACGTATTTTAATCCTGCCTTCACACGTGTTTTCGGGTGGACCTTGGAGGAACGTTTGGGCAAGAAAATGGATTTTTTTGTGCCTGATGAGGACTGGCCGGAAACTCGAACAATGATAGACAAAGTCATGGCTGGAGAAAGCTTTTCAGGTTTTGAAACTCGCCGATACACCAAAGAAGGAAAAATTATTCATGTAAATGTGAGCGCGTCCATTTCTAAGGATCAGGGTGGCAACCCTATCGGTAGCGTCATTAATCTAAGAGATATCAGCGAACAAAAGAAACTGGAAGCACAACTTCAACGTGCACAGAAGATGGAAGCCATAGGAATACTGGCCGGTGGGGTGGCTCATGATCTTAATAATGTTCTTTCTGGTATTGTAAGTTATCCTGATCTGTTATTAATGCAAATCCCGGAAGATAGCCCCTTAATAAAGCCTATTTTGACCATGCAGGACTCAGGGAAAAAAGCTGCCGATATCGTTCAGGATTTATTAACTCTTGCAAGAAGAGGGGTTGTTGTTGAGGAAGTAGTGAATCTAAATGATGTTATATCTGAATATTTGAAAAGCCCTGAACATGAAAAGTTGAAATCATTCCACCCGGAGGTTGAAGTAGAGTCCATCCTTGAATCAGATCTTTTAAACATCTCGGGCTCTCCTGTGCATCTATCCAAAGCCGTTATGAATTTGGTGTCCAATGCAGCAGAGGCCATGCCTGATGGGGGAAAGATTTTCATATCCACAGAAAACCGATACATTGACATACCCATAAGCGGTTATGACAGTATTGAGGAGGGTGATTATATTACCCTCACAATTGCGGATACAGGAATTGGTATTTCTTCAGAAGACATAATAAAGATATTTGAACCTTTCTATACGAAAAAAGTAATGGGGAAAAGTGGGACTGGATTAGGCATGGCTGTGGTTTGGAGCACAGTAAAAGACCACAAAGGATATATTGATGTTCATAGTACAGAAGGGAAAGGAACAACGTTTACACTCTATTTCCCTGCAACCAGACGAGCAAGAGCAAAAGAGAAAGCAATATTGCCCATTGAAAAATATATGGGCAGAGGAGAGTCAATTTTAGTAGTAGATGATGTAAAAGAGCAAAGAGAAATAGTATTTAACTTGTTGACTATCTTGGGTTATGTGGTTGATACTGTTTTAAGCGGTGAAGAAGCAGTTGAATATTTAAAAGAACACAACGTAGATTTAATCGTACTTGATATGATTATGGACTCGGGTATAGATGGCCTTGACACATACAAAGAGATACTCGAAGTGCATCCAGACCAAAAAGCGATCATTGCAAGTGGATTTTCTGAAACGGACCGCGTAAGAGAGGCCCAAAGACTTGGTGCTGGGCAATATATTAAGAAGCCATATACTTTGGAAAAAATAGGAATAGCGGTTAGGGCTGAATTAGATAAATAACGGAATTGGCGTTTCCAGTTATTAGCTTCATCCGATGTAAATTTTTCAACATATTATACTATTTTTCAACAATTTACAAAGGTGTTGATATCTGCTATTTGTTCCTTATTCCGGAAACAGTGTGATACGGTGAAAAGCAGATCTGATCCCAAGGAGTAACAAGGTTCAGTGATTTTCCTGAGGCTGCAAAAAAACTTCCCAAAGTAGGCTCTTTTGTTCACCTGGACCTGACAAACGAGAACCGGGATGTTCCTTGATAAATTGATATGTCGATTAAATCCTGACCGAGGTTTGGGACGTTTAAATAATCAATATATCAAGTCGCGTTAGGAATGCCGGTCACCCAGCACCCCCCGCACAGATCCCGTCATGCGCTACTAACACACCGTGCTCCTACCTTGGGCATTAACACCAAAATACCAAAGATATAACCCTTCTTGCTGGTTTGAGGAAGGAATGGGGTAAGTCTTCATCTTTTTTTTCATTCCTGAACCCGATCTATGACCTGACACCTTCCAAAGTTCCTATACAGGCATCATGCTTTGCTTTGTTCACATACACTCCAGCTAATAAAAGCCCGCTTTGATGAATATATTCTTTACGTTTTTTATGATTTCTGCCATAATCTTTCAGCCTCATGGCCATACCTTCTTAACGGAAAGCCCTTATTTAAACGTTGTGTAGAATAAATGAAACCAATTAAAAAAGTAATTATAAAAGATGAAAAATATGAAGATGGTTATTCTGAACTGATTGCAAAAATTTCTGAAAAAGGTGAATAGGCTGCACTAAATAAAGACATAGCTAAAATCGAAAGAAGGTTAAAAGCGCCGATAAAGTCTTTAGGAAACAAACCCTGCTTGACTCCTGGAATCCTTGGACTCTCTTCTCCAACTAAATTGGAGAAGAAACTTATTTGCATGTTGATCAGTGAAAATAAAATCGATCCGATCAATCATATAACCATATAAAAAAAAGGTGTATTTATGAAAAAAATTATTATTTTATCCGTTTTCTTTATTTTTATTAGTGGATTTGCATTTACTGCTCATGCTGGTTTGGATGATTTCTTAAAGGACATAAACGCAAAGGCAATAAAAGATATTAATAACTTTAATGCCAGCTTAAGTAAGCATTTTGGAATTCCCATACCGCGTGTTGAAGGCATTCTAAAGGCGGTTGTAAAACCAGCCGATGCTTTTATGTGCATTCAGCTTGGCCTTATGACAGGTAAAATGCCTGAAACCGTTGTGAAGACATACAGGAAAAACAAGGGAAAGGGATGGGGGAACATTGCCAAGGAACTCGGAATAAAACCCGGTTCTGCAAAATTCCATGCCCTCAAACGAGGCGATTTCGGTTTTTACTACGATTCGCCCGGAGAGAGTAAGGGAAAGGGGAAAAATAAGAACAAAGGAAAGGGAAAAAGGAAGAAAAAGTAACTTTATTAGAATATTAACAGGATGATTTAACTGTTTATATTTGATAAATCAGAAGACCGATTGACCGATTGTATCGGTTTTATTGAATCCGGTGATCCTTATTAATTTTAATGTTAGCTTACTAAAGAATAGGAAACTAACCGGGACATTCTTTAAAAAACAAAATAACTTGCAATAGGAGACTGGAAATCCAGGTTGGTTAGTTATTTAAAGAATGTCCCGGAAATCCCTTATTTAAACGTTGTGTAGAATAAATGAAACCAATTAAAAAAGTAATTATAAAAGATGAAAAATATGAAGATGGTTATTCTGAACTGCTTGCAAAAATTTCTGAAAAAGGTGATTTTGTTATCGATGGATGCGATGCGGGAGAATTAGCCGAAGAGATGTTTGGTGATTGGGATTATGAATATTGGGTGACAATACCAGAAAAGTTCAAAGAAACAATTATGCTCAGGGCTCGCGCAAAAATAACTTCACATTTTATACATCCCGGATTCAGGCCAGCTTTGCCCGATCCTCAACTCCAAAATCCTCGAAATAGCTCGCTATTCCTGCGGTTTCGGAGTCTTCGCTTACCTGCAGCCTCGGATCGAACAAAGATGACCTAAATCCTTGCGCCTAAAATGTAAACTTATTTTTGCGCGAACCCTTAACTTGCTAAAAGACCGATTTTCTTCAGTAGATGAAATAAAAAAATGGTTGGATGAACTTGGCATACCTTCAGAGTTTTCGTCCTATTAATATTAAAGGTTCTTCTCCAATTTAGTTGAAGAATAGGATTCCAGGATTCAAGGATTCGAGGGCTCAAGGGTTTCTACCCGAATCCCACTGACATAATCACTGTTTCTAATGCAATTGTTATTTAATAAACGTGCTGACCAGGACGTCTTTAAAAAACAAAATAACTTGCAACATGAGACTGGAAATCCAGGTTGGTTAGTTAATTAAAGATGTCCCGGAAATCCCCTTACCAGGCTTCCTCCCGCTTCCCGCTTTCGGCTCTCCCCTGCATTGGGTATTGGAGTCGCCTCTGCGAGCCTCAAGTCAGCGCGTCCTTATGCTTCACCGTCCTTCCCCAGCGGGTTTGATTTCAACCTCAGCGTGATCCAGTAGAGCGCGACATAACTCACGCTCCGCCGATAGTCGGCGTCGTACTCTTCGCTGTAGGCGTTTGCGCCGTAGAAAGACATCCATGAATCTTGCCCGTAATAAAGGAGGCGATGGAGGACAAAGGGATCGAGAAACGACAGGCAGATCGCATAGCCGATTTTCTTCGGCGTAAGTTGGATATCCACGGCTTGAAAATGTTTCCGGTCTCTGACCCCGGTCAGCCGGTAGTCTTCCGTTTTGTCAGCGACGTTCAAGACTTCAAACCATGGCTTGCAAAGCTTTAGCGGGCCTTCGTCGACGAAGGGATAGTGTCCCGAATAGAATTTATCCATGAAGTACGCGTGGAAATAGAACTTACAAGTTCGTGGTTTGCGCGTCTGGTGAAGGCAAGAGATAAACATACGTTTCGATCTGGAATCCTTGTTGATCAGTTGGCTGGCCATAAAACACATGTCCGAGTAAATCTTATCTTGAACATCGATGTTCAGGCGATCCTCCATGCTGACGTAGTGCTCTACGGTGTCCATAAATGTGACTGCGTCGAACCGGCCATAGAGTGCCTGCTGCAGCTCAGAGTCTGTCAGAATCTTCTTCCAATTGGTGACATGAACCTCCAGGCCGTATTCCTGCCGGGCGTATCTGGATTGCTCGGGCGTGATATTGATGCCCACGGCCTTGCAACCGATCTCGTCTCGGCAGTAATTGAGCCAGTCACCGTAGCCGCAACCCACGTCGCAAATCACCATCCCGCGCTCCAAGCCCAATTCATGCACCATGTGCTCGTATTTCGCGTGCTGCGAAAGTTTGCCGTCGACAACCAAATTGAATCCCAGATCGCGTCCGCTCCCAGTGGTGTTGTCATACATGTTGTGGATCCACTGGTAGTTCCGACGCATGCGCAATTGTGAGTCAAAGAGAATCGACTTGCCGAAGCCGTAAAGCAGGACATCGTCGACAGCAAGGGCGACTATCCAGAACAAGCATCCCCAAGGAGTGACGAAGACGGCGAGCAACACCGAAGTCAGCAGGAGCCCCCACCAGACGATCATGTTGCGATCGACAATGTTGATCAGCGCCGCTGACTGTGTATTCGTGGTATCCGTTTTGGCCACCGTTGCCATGGTTCAATCCGTCAATTTGGAGCGTTTTACGATTTTACGTCAATAACCTTCCGGATAGCTGAAGCGGATTTTGTTGTCAAGATTAATATTTTTGCGCCGGGGTTGAAATTTCAGGCCGATTTGGGTCCGCCTCCGGCTAGGTTGGGGACGGGGTTGGGACGTTCATCAGTTTATAAGTTGACCGGCCACTCCAATCTTTTTAGTACGGGAGTAAAGTCCGCATCTTTTATTTGCATTCCTGAACCCGATCCTGGAGCTGACAGCTTACAAACTCCCTATA
>JAUWOH010000036.1 GCA_030612225.1 Desulfobacteraceae bacterium | reverse complement strand
ATCATTTTATATTTAAAAAGGTGGTTCGCTGAAATTATATGCGGGGGGGGTGAGCGTAGGCGTGCTGGCCGGCAATTTTATAACTCGAACTGTCGAGGCTTCGAGAAATGCTGAGTTAGTCATAAGTTTTGTGGCTTACGAGGCCACCACATGCCCCCGCCCACCCGACGCCTGCGCTCCCTTGCTACGCTGCGTCCGCTTGCCCCCCATATAACAGTGCTACAGGCTATTTTTCAGGTAATCTCGTTTTGCCTTACGGCAAAACTTGCTCTGCAGGGCTTTTTAACTTGACCAATTATTTGATTATCGTGTACGACAATCAAGATTAACGCATAATCTGGAGGTAAAAATGAGAGGTGGAAAACGTGCAGGGGCGGGCCGGAAAAAGCAACCAGATCATTTGAGACGCAAGGCTGTGACCATCCGTTTGCCAGAGTGGATGGTTTCACAGCTCAAAAGGAAAGGCCAAATTGGGTATGTAATCGAATTGAAATTAGCGGAAAAAGATTTTTTGAAACTACCTGATGACTACGTAGTCGGTAGTTGAGATTTACTCCGGAAGAGATCCAGAGAAAAGATCCGGAACAGAAAAATCTACTCTGGTTTCCATGTCACGGTCAAAACACGGTCAAAACAGTGTATTTTTTTGATTACCGTGTACGGTATTCAAAAAAATATGTAATTTAGAGGTAAAAATGTATTAATGCATCAAGATGCCCATCTACCGTGCCTTTTAACATCAACTACCGCGCTTCGCTTGCTAAGTCGTAAAAAGTTGTCATCCTCCGTGGGCTTCGCCTCCGGAGGTTGACAACTTTTTACGACTCGGTAGGGTATGGTCCTTCTCTTGCCAAGCCTGTGCAATTCACGTGTATACTTTTTTCCCAAAACCATGATTTCAATTTTATTGTGCCGCCATGGATACGAACGTTAAAATCACTCGTTCCATGTCCGTTAAAGACGATCATGTTTGGCCCAATAGTTGTGTTGTAATTTACACGATATAGTGTGGGTACCGTTAGGCGATTAACAACGTGAGCTTTACTGTCAGCTGCTACTGATATTTTATGCCCAGAAAAGCTTACAATTATAAGTTGATCGTCCAGAAAAGCTTTCATTCGGGCACACCTAAGCAACAGCATAGTCTTTCTAAAATCGTTATTTAATCTACTCTCATCCCAGTGTATTAAAAAAAATATACAAACCAAGATAGCATTAAATGTAGCTATTCGAAGAATGCTATAGCGTTTCTCCTGTATTTTTTTCCATAGTTTCATATTTTAGTAGCCACCTGCCGGAACAAATCCGCCCTAAGTTGGCAGTTATCACCGGAGTGCATAGTCTCTGCACACTAATATACTCAATATATATATAACAGAGCAATAAGGAATCGCTACGCTCTGTTATTATAAAAAATAAGGTTTCGCTGCGCTCTGCTATTATAGAAAATAAGGAATCGCTACGCTCTATCAATCCAATGGGTTTTTTTAAGGCATAAAACAGGAAGCATTTTAAATACAAAACATGGTGTATATTATAAATAAGACTCTTTTTTGACGGGATTGTCGGAGATTAAGCAAAAAAAGGGAGGGTCTTATAAAAAGACACCTCCCTTTTCTGACATATTAAAATGCCACCTGTATCCGGTTATCCCTCGTTGAGTTGCTCCCCAGCAGAGCTCAACTCCGTTTTACCAGATTAAATTATTAATAATTGTTATTTATTTTTATATCAAGGTTAAAAAAGACTTGATATCATTATAACATATATTATATGTTCTTTTTTAAGAAAAAAAAGGAGGCAAGCTTGTGGAAAAACAAATAAGTTTTTTAATTCGCGGATTGGACGATACAGATTGGATAAAGTTTAAAAAAGATTGTATTGATGAAAGGATCAGTCTTAACGAAAAGATTAAATCTCTTATTTACAAGTTTGTAGATACTCAGGAAAATGAAAATGTTAAGTGTTAATAGGGTGGTATGGTAGCCTTGCGCCCCAAGGCTACCGTTTTTTTTGTGATTTGTACTCAGCCAACTACTCAACTAACTGACGAATATGAATAATACAAAATTTGCTATTTTAGCAACTGTTTTTTTTTGTTTAGGTGGTAAAAATTTCAAATACTCTTTAGTCAGTATTGATAAAATTATCAAACTATTAAAAAAACATCACAACATCGTGGTTAAAAGGCGTTGGGTTTTCCAATGCATTCGTGATTTAATTGATGCTGGATTTTTATCACGTAAATCTCGTCGTGGTAAAAATTCTGATGGTAGTGTTTGGCAAAAATCTTCGATTTTAGCTTTTACACTACGTGGTGCACGTTTTTTGTTCTCTAAAGGCGTTATGGGTGCTAAAAATTTAATAGCGTCTATTTTAGCGTGGATTCGTAAAAAAAATGATAATCGTTTTCCGTCAAAAACCGAAATTATTACTGATGACCTTGATGGTAGTGAAAGGAGGCGACTGTTAGATTTAGTCGAAATTGTTACTAAAAGTATTCCTTAAATTGACCATCTATAAATCAACTTTCATATATACATCATGTATATCTTGCGCCTGTATACATAGATATTGTAGCGTTTGCTTTTGAGATACATGATTAAAAATGACCATGATACGGGGTAAATCAATACCCGCTCTCCATGCTTGATAGCCCCACGTTTTGCGGAGGGAATGACTGCCATAATTTCCTTGTAGATTAATCTGTGTACACCATGCTTTAACAAGCCTATGCACACTACTTACACAGATGGCGTTCCCGTTTATTCGTTGAGACAAGAACAATGGACCTGTTTTTTCACCTCTAACTTTTAGCCACCCCTTTATGGCACTAACTGTTCCTGTGTTTAACGTAATACATCTTGGCTTTTTGGTTTTTTTTTCGACTATCTCAATTGTGGTACCTGGCTGTATCCCCCGAAACTGATTTACTTCTAAGCGTACAAGGTCACTCGCTCTCAAATTTGTATTTATACCTACCGTAAATAAAGCAAGGTTCCTAGGCTGTTCGGATAGTAACTCCTTAATTCGATATATATCGGCTTTTGACCTTATCGGCTCTACTTTTCTGGCTTTATGTTTTGTATCACAACTAATCATATTTTTAGATTGCAACTAACGTTGCTAAAGAATTATTTCTGGGCTGAAGCTCTTCTTGAAGAGCGGCTTTAGTGGAAAAATGTAGTGAGTTCAACCGCTACAAATTGTATTGACTTAAATCGCTACAACTTATATTATGTATAAAATGAAAATTATCATCCTTAACCAAAAAGGCGGGGTTGGTAAATCAACCATAACCGTTAATCTATCTTACGGCCTGGCGCAAGTCAAAAAAAAGACATTGATTATTGATTTAGATCCCCAGGCCCATAGCTCTGTAATCTATTCACCAGAACTGCCTAAAAAAGAAACGGTAGGGGAGCTTTTTCGAGATCGCAACTTAAACATAGCCGAACTGATCCGCCCGGCCACAGTAGCGCAGGAAAAAAACAAGGAAGAGAAGCTTGTTGAAGTAAAAAATCTCTTTATAATCCCCTCTAATATCCACCTGGCTGCTTCATCAGAGACAGCGATTTCCCGATCGCATCGGGAAAAAATCCTACACAAATCTTTGCGAAAAATTGAAAAAGCTTTTAATTTTATTCTGATCGACTGCCCGCCAAGTCTTAGTGTGCTGACCGTAAACGCTATTTATACGGCTGACCTTATCTTGATCCCGACCAATTACAGCAAATACTCATTAGACGGTATTTTTGACCTCTTTACCAGCATAAAAGATATTAAAGAGACAGAGGATTACGATTATAGAATACTGCGAAGCATCAAGGATATGAGAAGCACACGAACCAATGAGATGATTGAGGAGCAGTTAAGCCAATTTAAAAACAACCTGGTAGAAACAATTATCAGGCGGAACGAAGCTATTAATCAATCTCAAATGATTAACCAGCCTGTTTTTCTGTTTGACCCCCACTCCACAGGAGTTGAGGATTTCACCTTACTTACTAATGAGATTTTGAAATATGGTAAAAAAAATAACCAAGGTTAAAACTAAGCTAAGTAAAGTTTCTTCCCCTGAAGGAATCACTGAGAAAATAAGCCTTAAGAAAGGGATAAAGACTTATCCCCGAAGTTATCGCTGGCGGGAATATGATTTAACTGTTATAGAAGATTTGAGCGCCAAGATTAATTCAGTCACCTCGCAAAAAATTGACATTACTAAACTTATTCGTGGCGCCCTATATCTTGCCTCTAAACAGTCTCCTAAAAATGTTTTAAAAGCAATTTTTGAAGCTGAAAAACGGTCTTTGTTTTCAAAGTGGCCATAAATTATTTGTAGTGTTTGCAATCACTACATTATATTCAATTAATGCCCTGACTTATTGAGCTGTTACCTGGTAAACTCAATAAGGGTTGAGTCGGTTACCCAACCTTAACTCTATTAAATGGAATGACTTTTTCTGTTTGAGAGTGATTTGAATATGTTGCCCAATCTGGGGTATATTCTTCAGATTGATTACCCCAAGTAATCCATCCTTTTCTTGTTCCTCTTCCAAAAAGCTCTAAATATGGGCCCCAACTACAAGATTCAATGATATCGTACTGTTCATCTGGTTTCCTGCTATGTTCTCTTTTGCGTGATGATATAATATTTTCCTGACTTCTTCCTGGTTGTAAGGTTCTAATATTTTTTCCACGAACACCAAATAAAATCATTTCCGTCACATTCCTGAAATAAAATCCAACCCCCCGTCTATCAGGGCCACCATCCTTCCTAATTTTATACCAGATCAAGTTTGTTTTATACTGAAAGCCCCAGTTTTCCATTACTTGCATACCTTCTGCCAAAAGTGCATTTGGAATCCACAAATAAAGATGTGCTCTTTCTTCAGCAATTGCCTCTACAGGCAGGTCTTTTATTTCTTGTAATTTCATTGTTGAATAACGTGACAACCGTTTATGTTCTGGGGCCATTTTACCTGTACGGTTCTGAAACTGCCAAGGTGGATCTGCAAGTATTGTAGAAAACTTTCTTTTGCCAATAAAATTCAATAAATCATCTGACGCATTCATAATTAAATATCCTCTACATAAAGAGATTTTGATATTCCAAAAACAACAATAGGACAACCTGCACCGCTACCTCCTTCAATTCTGGGAAGTAATTTACTCATATGTGTAGTTGATGCACCATAAGACTTACCTCTTTTTATGTCATTGAATATATCTTGAAGTTCATCACATCGTGTAATAATTATACCTAAGCTTATTGCACGCAGATCAAATAACAACCTAAAATTATTCAAATCACGATCGTAAAACGGGTCTTTATTATTCCATTCGATTTCTAATGCTACTCTATTTTTGAAGCAATCTATTTTATGAGTTGGACTATCCATCGTATGATCATCAACAACAACTTGAGTAGTAAACTCCTTTTCAATCCAGCCTCGACCATAAAGAAACTCGTCGATATATCCAGAAACTTTTGATTTTCGCCCTCCTGGTTTAACAATCCAACTCTTATTAAGGCGAAAATTTGTCAAAACAGAAATTATATCATTCCATTCATTTTGGAAATCTTCTTTCAAAATAGCGCATGCATGTTTCCATTCATGTACTTCATAGTGTTCACGAATAAATTTCGGAAGTAATTCAATACTCATTTATATCTCCATTTTTATATTCTTCAATTTCATTTTTCACATCCCCTTCAAATTCTATCTCAATAAATTGCCGGCCGCAATCAGGTTTTTTTATAAACTTGCCAACTTTTGTATAAAAGTTGGCAAGTTGTAAATTCTTTATATATAATTATATCACACTTTTATCTTTATTTTCTTATTCCGTCTATTTGCCTATCATATATTTAATATGATAGGCAAATAGTTTAATTGACATATTATACCTTATTTTACCATCCTGTTGTGTGGTTTGCAATTTAATATGTTCTTAAATCAGTTTGACATAATGCAATTCAATATGTAGTTCATATATTATGACAACAGAAGATTATATGGAACAAAAAACAATTCCTGGTTTGGCTCGTGATTTAAATGTAAGCGATGCAACCGTCCGCCGTTACATTAATAATTTTCCTCAATTCTTCCATTCCCAGAAAATTGATGGATGGGATCACTACCCGGTTGTTCAGTCGCTTACAATATTGCGACGAATAAATGAGGTATCGGCAGCAGGCCAGCGCCGTGATGTGGTACTAAAAAAACTGTTAGCGGAATTTGAGGTTGTTGTTGATGTTGACCAGGGGAATACTATCCCTATACGAGGCGATGTCGAATTTGGCCCTCGCTCATTGTCTGTTTTGAAATCAATCGTCGAAGCTCTGTCAAATCTGGCTGATAAAATTGGTCAGGTTGATCAGCGCCGATGAGATCGCAAAACTTTTGCTATTTTATTTTCTCTATCCTGTCCTTTACAAAAAAGGGTATATCACTCTTTGAGTGTGCAAACGGGCTTTATATGGGTGAATGTTAAATATGTTGGGTCGGTCATCAAATGACAACAATAATGATTGCTTAATTGTTGGCGGAAAGCTCATATCTGTTGGCGATCATATTGATATTAACAGTTCGTCAGAACAGCCGGTTAATCAGATTATTCCTGAACCAGTTAAATGTACTAACCCCTCAAAATCGTTCGATACTTTACCAACGACACCCTCTTATTTACCTTGTTATTTATATGATGAGGATTATCGGTCAGACTATGGCTTATTCCTGAGTTACTGTACAACAGCATTGTCGTTCAGCGAGCGTTATTTGGCTGATATTATGGCGTGCCTTCGCTACTGGCGCAAAATGTTAAAAAAATCGGGTGATACTATTATCAGTATTAATACAATTTCAAACGTTTTGGCGGGGGCTACACGCAGTCGTCAATGTCAACTACTCCAGGCACTGCGCCGCTACAGCGAATATCGTGATTTCTACGGAGATCCGCGATTAATCATACTAATAGCCAGAGGAAAATTTAAGCGTCCAGTCCCATCCTCTAAGGCAGGTCCTGTACTAAATCGTGATGAGTTTTTTAATTATTGGCGGATCTCGCAATACTTATGTGCTGATTTATCTCGTGTTGGTGTTTGGTTAGCGTTGTGCTGTCTCGGCATTAAAGGTTCGGAGGTTCGTCGGTTAGAAATAAATAACGGACATTTTGTTGTTAATCGAAAAAAAGGTGTTTTGGAAATCAAATATCCTCAATGGCTTAAAAAAACTCTGGACTTGATTCCGGATCATCACTGGCGTCAATCACGTCAGAGCATATTAAAAGGGATCCGCGGTTATGGTACGTTGCCACAAACACTATATAATACGTGTAAGTTATATCCTCCTCCTGTTCGTGCTTGCAAAGGGGGTGATGGCGGACGAGAAGTCCTGGCCATCAACCAATGATTATTGGCGGATGATGAGAGCTGTAGCGGCTTCCGAATATGCTGGTATGGATATAAATCTTGTCCTGAACACAAGTTATACTTATGACCCTGATGAGCGGCTACACGGCGGTACAGTCGGCGTGAGTATTCCCCTATTTTCAAAAAAAGATAAACTTGCAAACCGATCCGAAGCCAGTACATTCCTGAGCCAGGGCGCCGTGTTAATACAAAAACTCGAAACATCGCTATCCCAAAAAAAAATCAGTATTGAGCAATCGAAATTTTTACAAGCGAAATTTCAACATGAAGGTGTTGTCGCTGTAACCGCCTACTTTGAAGCTCTAAAACAAATCGCATCACTAAGCGCCCAGATTGTTCAATACCATCGCGAATTACAATCATTAATCAATCCGTATCTTCACACCCCCTTAATTATGCGTGAGCTTAATGAGACGTCTTTGGTGCAACCCTAAAATATGTCTGATCGGCAGGAAAACCCTGCTGGAGCAGAAAATTAAACCGAGGGTATGTAGTAATTCCTTGAGATTTATCTTAACAGGTCCACGGGACACGGGCAAAACTGCCTTACTTGAGGCCGCTTACGATCTATGTAGTGATAAAAAATCCCTCATACATGCAGGACGGCCTCAGAAAACAATACTCGAACAGTTAGTATTGGATTGGGGGGTTGTTATTGATAGTAAAAAGAAACCTACTGTTGAGTTGCTTAAAAAAGCCCTACTATCCTGCAGTGGATATACCCTTTTTATAGATGATTTACATAAGTCCAGTTCATCAAACAAAATTGACTTTTTCCGGACGCTTGCGGATCGTCACAAACTTTTCGGTACGATCCGTAGTGGCGCCGCAAAGGAAAACCTAAAACCATTACTATCTAAAATGGGTAAAGAAATATATATTCCTCCTCTTCAGCGGCAGGATTCATTAAAGCTATCCGAAAAAGTGTGCATTCATTTGGGGTCAAGTCTTTCACATATCGACGTTAGCAACGCCTGCAATGGCCTGCCTGGGCGTATTGTAACAATGGCAAACACAAACGAAATACAGCGTAACGAGATACGATCAAAGGATGAAGAAATTGATATAAGCCCGCTATTTTTGCTACTGATTTGTTGTCTTGTTATATTTAGATATGTCGGACGTGCTCAGGATGCGACTGACTACGTTCTGATCGGCGGTATGGCACTTGTGATTATTTTATTTGCAAGGTACTTTTTTCAACGGGGTAAATAAGGAATGACAAGCCCAACCCATGCAGCCTTCGGATTTTTACTTGCATCACTTTCCGGGGTCCCGCTACTCTCCGCTGTTGCCTCGGCATTCGGTGCATTACTTCCTGATATCGACCATCCACAATCGGCCATGGGTAGATTGTTTTTTTTTATTTCCCAACCACTCAATAGCCGTTTTGGTCACAGAAATTTGATCCACAGCTTTATAATCTGGTCTCCTCTTTTTTTTGCAGGGGTGATTATCCGCTCCGACACAGTTTTATGGGTCGCTTTCGGCGCATGGTCACATATTTTGCTGGATTGCTGGAATATTAGCGGAACAAAAGCCTTTATCCCATTTAGTCAAAAACCGGTTGTGATTTTCAAGCGGGACTGGCGAATTCTCACGGGCAGCGTCCAGGAGATAGTTATCTGTTTCTGTCTTCTTGGCTGTATCGTTATTGCGAATTATTCGTACAGCCTGGGCGGGCCACGGAAGCTTATCAACCTGATCGTAGGCTCCCCACAAATCATGGCCGAGGAATACGCTCGGGCGGGTAACAATATTTGTCACGTAAATGGCAGATTTCGCTGGTCAGATGGCCATATAGAAAACGTTAATAATTGGTTAGTGGTCGGTACCGAAAAAAAGAACCTAGTTTTTTGGAATGGATCAAAACTCATACGCAATTCCAAACATGGCGCTTTTCTTTCGGCAAAACTAACTGAAATTAATCAAGACTGGCCTGCAGTAATCATCAATGGCTTTGCTGTTGTAAATCAACCCTCATTCTTTTTTGATGGGGAAATGTGGTGTTACGCTCAGCTTGGTTCGAGGGCACTGGGCCGTATTAAAGCGGTAAATCTTGAAACACCAGCAATCAGCCCGTCAAATTATGTACAATTTAATTTGAGTGGTGAGGTTAACTCCTCTAAACCTTCTCGTAGTGGTGACGAGAATATTGTAATGTGTCAATATATTCGTAATTATGATGGTGACACAATAACCGTTACGATACCGTCATGGCCTAAATTAGTTGGTTATAAGATTGGTGTACGTATTGCCGGTATTGATACACCCGAGTTGCGTGGATCATCAGGGGAAACAAAAGAAAAGGCGTTGAAGGCAAAAAAAATGGTTACGGATCTATGTGTTAAAGCAGATTCATTATTTTTACGTAATATTACGCGGGGGAAATATTTTCGGATAGTTGCGGATGTATACGCCGACGGTATTAATATTTCAGATGCACTTTTAAACGCAAAATTGGCTGTACCCTACGACGGTGGGACAAAACCACTTTGGAATTGATATACTTAACTTTATACAACTTTCGGGGACTCTATACATGAGGAGTTGAAAGAATATTGGGAGTTAACTGGATTTTCGCCGATTAACCCACCGATAGCCTTACATTTGAATTTGCATGGAATTCCATTGAGTGGGATGCCATGCGGAACAATGTAAATCGTTTACAGGCACGTATCATGAAGGCAGTACAGGGCCGGACGTTCCAGACCCAAACTGCCGGGTTCTCAAAAGAACTTTATCAATGCTTGAGCCGTGTGCAGGGAAACTCGCGTGTACGGTTCTTAGGGAGCTTGGAGCTGGTAACAGCCCCCGGCTACCCGACACACCAGAAGCCGGCGCGTTTTTCACTTTTTCTATTTCAGTATAAAGTTTTACTTTTGTCAGGTTATCACTGGCTTCTGGTGCCGGTGACCTTGGTTATGCAGGCAAGAAATGAGCTGAGGAGAGGGGGGAGAAGGTCTATGATTATTTTTCAGATAAAATAGTAATGATGGTATTTATGCAATTATCAAAATCTTTTTTTATATCGTGTTCCCAAAGTCTTATTACAGTCCATCCTTCTTTTTGTAATTCTGTTGTTACGTGAATATCTCTTTCTTTATTACGGGCTATTTTGGAACACCAATAATCTACATTAGTTTTTGGCATTGTATATTGCCCTGGATGCCCATGCCAAAAATCTGAATCTATGAAAACAATCACCTTTTTTCTTCTAAAAACGATATCTGGCTTTCCAGCAATTTTAGCAACATGCTTGGCAAAATAAATTTTTCTTTTTCTTAGTTCTCGCATTACCATTCTTTCTGGTGTCGTTCCAATAGAACGGATATTGCGCATATTTTTTTGCCGTTGCTCCTTCGTCAAATTATCCATCAAAACTAAACTGCAAAATCCATGTAATATGTTTCATCATCAATTTTATAAAAGGTAATATCACTTCGGCCATATGCCGCTAAGTTGTTTTCCGTTACCAATACTCCCGAAGCTAACCCAAGACGATTTCTAAAATACTCACCAATCAAACTATTATTATGTGGGGTATGAATAGCCTTGCCATTTTGTTGCGCACGGGTACAAATTATTGTCTTTCCGTCGTCAGTTAACACAGTAAACCGAATTGTATTTTCAGGGAAAAAATCAGTATGGTAAACAGAAGCGGGGAGTCGAATATAGGCTTGGTTTGGGTCACGATTTTGTTCTGACCGTTGTCCCCAGTTCAAGCCTGACCGTATCGGCAATGAGCCATCATTAGCAAGTAATGAAATGGTAACCTGGGGCAACCCTACAATATGATCGGGAGTTGTTTCTTCAAATTCTCCTTGTTCGATTATCTGTTTTTTCTTCCTTGAGTAGTTGTCTTTATAAAGTTGTATAAAATTTTCAGCATCGTTGTGTTTGCAATAAATAGTGTCTATAAGAAGGTGCTGAAAATAATCAAAAGCGGCATTAGCATTACATGTAGCCATTGCTTCCCGTTGTTTTGACCGAAAAGCATTTTGTGTATAATTGGCAGAACCAGCAAAACCAAGCAGAGGCTGGTCGTCTTTTGTCCAAATGTATACTTTTGAATGAACCGCTGGTGGTGACATAATATAAGAACATTCAAACACTCCAGAAAAATCATCTTCTACGAGCTTTTTAAACCCCTTATGGTTGCTTACCGAAAGGCCATCGTTAGGGCACATACCAACTATTAAATCAACTTTTATATCATGCCCTTGGCTTCTAGTATAATTAATATGGTGAAACGCCATTGCCGCTGTAGCATATCCAGAAACAACATGCAGATGGTCAGCACCTTGATTGATCGGATTAATCAGGATATTGTCAAAAAGATTATCAGCAAACATAAGTTACCCTCCACATACTTGGAACGCTGCTTTCTCTTCGCAGAGTCTCAATTGCTTTTGTAAAGGAACTTCGTTGTATAGTCCTAAATGTTCTGGCTGTATGTTATGGTGCCATGTTAGGTTGCTCCCACTCATATTCAACGCCCGCAAAACTTTTCAAAATTGATTGAAAAATTATTTGTACGCCTTGAGTTGGTACGGCCATACCAATCTGTTTACGTACGCTTTCTTTTTGACCACAAAATATAAAATGATCCGGAAAAGTTTGAAGCCTTGCCCGTTCTCTGTTAGTTAAAGCTCTGTTTTCTTTCCAATGGTAAACATGCGTACCGCCTCCTCCGCTACCAGTAACGGTATATGCAGGTTTATTAGGATCAAGTCTCTTGTATATTTGACTAATTTTGGCACCTTTAATATTAAGTTGTAAATGTTCCGGTATATCCGCAGTAAAAGCATTTTCTCCAGGTTTTATAAATTTCATTCTTTCTACTACAGTTTTTGACTGTTTGGTGTATTCATTATTATTTGCATTTTTATCAATAGGTGGTTCTTCAATGGCTTCTCTGCAAGTTTTTATAGCATATATTTTACTTATTGGAATTTTAAAGAAAACATCTAAATCTTTTCTTATGCCAACTATGATAATCCGGTGTCTTGCTTGTGGGACACCATATTGTTCAAATTTATATAAATGAGGGTAAACAGTATACCCTTCATCAAATAAATCTTGTAAAATTTTCTTAAAAGTACCGCCTTCATTGGCATTTCTCAACCCACCAACATTTTCAGCCAAAAACCACTTGGGCTTAAATTTTGCGAGAGCCTTTACACCATACGAGTATAATGGACCATATACACCATTAATTCCTTTTTGCTCACCTACCACACTAAAATCATTGCAAGGAAAACCGAAAGCTATCGCATCAACATTTGAAATTTTATTGAGTTTGTCATAATCTAATTTCCGAATATCCTTACAAACAACAGTCTCGGGAGTATCAGGGCAAATATTAGACCGATAAGTGTCACATGTGTCTCGGTCATAATCAGTAGCCCAAGCATGTTTGATAGAATATTGTTTGTCATGAAAACTAAACGAAGCATTTTTTGCTGCCCAAGCCAAACCACCTGGGCCACAAAAAAGTTCGCCAAATCGAAAAATCATTTATTCACCTCAAAATAAGTAGTTAAAAACTTTATTCCAACTTAACATAATTTGGGCTACTCTGGAAGAGCATTAATTTACGAAGAATCGTCAGCGGCGTTACAACCTATAGATCTTCGGCTTATTTGACCACACAGGCTTTTGAGCTCCAGCCGCTTTTCCCTGAAGCCAGCTAAACAAACAGCGGAATTAGGGATTGTTCCAGGAAGCCAGCTATCTTTTTAAAGGAAATTCCTTATACCCCCAACCCCCAAAGGGGGAGCAAAACCGCATCCGCCAAAGTTCATGCGTTTGCCCGAAAAAAAGCCAACGGCTACTGAAAAGATGTAGCCCCTATCTTTTTTTCTGTACCGAGCAATCCAATTTTTAGGTTCGGAGTTTTAACCAGGGGTTTAACAGGTTGAGCCGTTCAGTACATTTCACCTGCTATACAGAAGCAGGTCAAATATACTGAACTTTTATCGATGAGAACATCAATTCCCCCAAAGGGGGAACACTTCCCTTTTAACCAACTGCCATACGTTCGCTCGCAATAAACATAAATACTGCTGAACAGATGCAGAATTCATGTTTATTGCCATACCGAGCTGACCAAATTTTAAAATGTGTGCTTCACTCAAAGTTTCCCGGGGGATACACCGTCTTTTGGCTATCACCCACGGGAAAGATGCGGGTCAAAGCCAAAAGACTGATGTTGAGTCGAACGTCTAAATTTTGGCGCTCACATTTTCCGCTTTTGGCAACGGCATGATGTATGCTGAAAGATTGTTTAAAGGATTTTGGCCAATTTAACGACGAAGGTTTGTGGTAGCCAGCCGTCTCCTTCTGGCGGCCTGTTTTAATGAAACAGGCCGCCAGAAAGAGACTCTATTTCAGTTCCAATAAAAGATTTACCGATCCGCCGGCAGATCTTGAAAGGAAACTGCTTGATCACCCCCCAACCCCCTGAAGGGGGGCATTACCCACCCACCACCCTCAGTGGTGGCGGCTCACGCCGCCGCTGTTTTATAGTACATAGCCTTATATACTGCTTGCTGTATGCGACCGGCCGCAGTCCCTGGCATAACCCCTGCAATGCCCTGAGCAGATTTACATAATTGTGACGTTATCATACAGAAACTTTATTTTATTTTCCTGATCAACTTTATTGCGTTCTCGTCCAGGCGGTGCGCGCGGTCTTGCCTGCCCCGCACCCGGAGCGGCCGGCGGTCTGCGGTTGACGTCGTCATGGTAGCTCCCCCTCTGCAATGATGGCGGCCCGGGTCTCTGTCACCTTTTCCGTGCCGTCACCCA
>JAUWOH010000230.1 GCA_030612225.1 Desulfobacteraceae bacterium | reverse complement strand
AATTTGCCACGTATGCAAAGCTTCCTGATGGATCGACCGTAACGGAACTGGGGGCATTTCCTGCACCGATTTTACCCTGATAGTGCAGCCGACCAGTATCATCTTCAACCGCGTAAAATGATACGGAATCCTCCCCATAATTTACCACATAGGCAAAGCGGGGATAAATCGATGCAGTTCCGCCTCCGCCTCCGCCACCTCCACCACCACTGCCACCACCGGTGCCGATAATAGAAAGCAGTCCAAAACCAATAACTGATAATAGTGAAAAATAACGAATAACCTTTGCTATCTTATTTTCTTTTTTCATGTCGTTTTCTCCCTTTTTTTATGGCCGGGCAAATAATTTTGCCAAGTTCCGAAAGATTTCTAAAAGGCTCCTTTTTTTCAGCGCCTATTTCTTCAATAATCCCAATAACACCCTCGGGATTTTCTTTATCGCGGCGGTATATGCGTATGAGATAGCTTTCCATTAGGACCAGTAGTTTACGAAATAGTTAACCATAAGAACAAGATACTGGATACTCGATGCTGGATACTCGTTTTCCTTGCTACGGTGTTTTGTCACGGTATAGCCCCGCTGGAAGTTTAGTGTAGCCTCAAGCCGATCACGCTTCGCCCACGGTTATGCCGTGTAAAGAGGCGAAGCATGGTCGATACTGGATATTATAAAAGGTATGCTCTATATTTAATCGAGAATCGAGAATCCAGTATCCAGTATCGTGTATCCAGTAAGGTGTAATAGAAATATTTTGCCAAAAAAAGCGCAAAATTTACAATTAAGAAACTACCAGATCAAAGGTCACAGATCGGTCACAGATTAAAAAAAGACGGAAAAAGATAAAATCATTGGCAACATTCAAATGCTTCGACAAAGTCTGTCCGAATTCGAGCGTTTCCGGCATTTACCTGTCGCTGCTGAACCTCTGAATGAGTGAGAGCAATCTTAATAAAAATTGACTTATTAATATTAATAAGGTATTATAATTAATAATGTGGCGTATTCATGAACACAAAGATATTTCTAAATATTGTCGAAAAATTCCATTACAGGTAATAAAAAAATATGAGCTTTGGAAAGATCTTATTTTTCGCCATGGTCCAGATATATTAAAGGAGTTTCCTGGCTTCCACGACGAGAAATTAAAAGGAGAAAGGAAAGGTCAGCGATCTTCTCGACTGAGTTTGCAATATAGAGTAATTTATTCTATCGAAAAGGATATAATAACAGTATATGTGTTGGAGATTACTCCACATAACTATTAATAGAGGGCAAAAAATGATGAAGAATGAATTTAAACCAGCTAAACAGCATGCTACACTGTCTACCGGAGAAGCGATTCGGATGCTCCGTGAGTTAAAAGGATGGACCCAGGAAGAATTAGCTAAACGTTCAGGTCTAAATGCAAAGAATATAAGTCTGCTTGAAAATAATAAAGTAGATATTGGCAAAAAGAGAGCAGAACAACTTGCCCATGCTTTTAAAGTCCATCCTGCCATCATAATGTTTCCGGAATATGAATCTGAACTTATTCAAAAAGCAGCCTAATCTTTGCCATCAGGAATTTACAGATCAAAGGTCACAGATTGAAAAAAACAAGAACCAAACATGAGACCTAAACAGGTATCGATAAATAAAATAACTCCACCGGAACTTCCAAACATTGTTTTGAGAAAACGCTTATTCCGTCTGCTGGATGAAAAAAAGCACTATAAAGTCACATGGATTTCATCAATGGCAGGCTCCGGGAAAACCACACTGGCGACAAGCTATCTGAATAACGGTAATTTGCCCTGTTTGTGGTATCAAATGGATGAAGGGGATGGCGATATCGCCACCTTTTTTTATTATCTTGGACTTGCTGCAAAAAAAGCAACTCCCCTGAAACGAAAACCCCTGCCTCTTTTAACGCCTGAATATCTTGCCGGTGTATCCGTATTTGCACGACGATTTTTTGAAAACCTGTGCTCCCGGGTATCGCCGCCATTTTATCTTATTTTTGATAATTATCATGAGATTTCTTTAGAATCACCATTTCATGATGTCTTCAAAGATGCCCTGTCGGGGATTTCCCCTGACATCCACGTCATTGTGATTAGCAGAACAGACCCTCCGCAGGCATTTGCCGGTATGCTTGCAAATAATAAAATGAGAATAATCGGTTCAGGCGACCTCCGGTTGAACCTTGAGGAATCAAAAGAGGTAATAAGGCTTCAAACCGGAAAAAAACTTTCCGGCAAAATAATTAGACAGATATATGAAAAAACACTAGGATGGCCTGCCGGTCTGATACTCATTGCAAAGAGCTTTGAAACGAGCGATACCCTACCGTTACTTTCTGACAACTTCACCCCGGAAAAGATATTTGAATATTTTGCCATAGAACTTTTTGATAAAATGAATAAAAATTACAGGGAGTTTTTACTCAAAACCGCTTTTTTACCCGGAATGACAACTTCCATGGCTAATGCATTAACCGGCAAAGGCGATGCAAACCGCATATTGTTATCACTAAGACGCAATCATTTATTTACCGAAAAGTTCTCCACACCTACCAGGTTTTATCAATACCATCCCCTGTTCCGTGAGTTTTTAATTGCCTGGGCTAAGAACACTTTTGATCAAAAAGAGATACACATATTACAACAAAGGGCTGCTGAACTTCTGGAAGCAGGAGGACAGTTTGAGGATGCAGTTGATCTTTTTTTTGAAGCCAAAGATTATAAAAACCTTATCATATTGGTTCTGAAGCAGGCAAAGCAGCTTATTGCACAAGGCAGAAATAAGACCCTTGAACAATGGATAAGAAAAATCCCTGAAGACGTTCTTACCAAAGAGCCCTGGTTACTTTACTGGCTGGGATTGAGCTGTCTGCACTTTTCTTCAGCCGAAGCGAAGGGTTATTTTAAAAATGCATTTGATTTGTTTAAGCACAGTAAGGATATGACAGGGCTTTATCTTTCATGGTCAGGAATCATTGACAGTATTGTCTATGAATGGAATGACTTCACAGAGTTTGACCCGTGGATAAAATGGTTCGATAAGCATATTCCCGGCAAGCAGGCTTTCCCTTCCCCTGAAATAGAAGCCAGGGTGGCTGTGAGTATGATGACAGCCCTGATGGTTCGACAACCCCAACGTCAGGATATAGACAAATGGATAGATCGGTCATTATTTCTTTCTAAAAACAGCATGAATATCAATCTCTACATGCAGGCAAGCACATGGGCCTCAATGTATTACACCTGGACCGGCAACTTCGCACAAGCCTGGATATTGCAAGAAGATACAAAGGAATTGGCACGATCCCACAGGGCATATCCAATGGCGGTTATCCATTGGAAAATCATGAATATATTAAGCCGCACCTGTACAATGACAAATATGGATACAGTATTGCAAGATATAGAGGATGTTATCATTACATCCAAAAAGGCCGGTTTGTACATAATGGAGAAGCTTTTTCTGATGCCGGGTATCTTTGTCGCTTTAGTTTTGGGTGAATTTTTAAAAGCAGACAATTTCATCCAAAGGTTCAAATCCGCCCTGGACAATTCCCGCCAGCATGAATATTCGAATTTTCACCATTTCACCGGACTTTATAATCTTCATATTGGAAATATCGCTCAAGCAAAAGCACACGCCGAATATGCGCTGAAAATTTCAGATGAAACAGGATATGTCCTGGCCACAATAGTATGCCGGTTTCAACTGGCATATATTTTATACGAATTGGGAGAGGTTCCAAAAGGCGAAGAGGAACTTTCGCGCACCTATGATCTCGCTATTAAAATGAAAAGCCGAATATTCGAGTTTATGTGCCTGATGTTGCGCGCAAAAGTTGCCCTGGATCTAAAAAAGGAAAATCAAGGGCTGAAATTCCTTCGCAAAGCCATGTCACTGGGACGACAGCAAGGCTATTTAAATATGGCTTGGTGGTGGCATCCTGCCATGATGGCTCAACTGTGTGAAAAAGCCCTTTTATCAGGCATCGAGGTTGACTATGTTAAGAACCTGATCCGCATTCACCAATTGACACCTGAATATCCACCGTATCACATCGAAAACTGGCCATGGGCTTTGAAAATACACACCCTTGATGGTTTTCAGATTATAAAAAACGACGAACCGATTCGCTTTTCAGGAAAGACTCAAAAAAAGCCCTTTGACCTGCTTAAGGTATTGATTGCATATGGCGGAATCGAGGTTAATACAGAACAAATTATCGATGCCCTCTGGTATGAAGCTGATGGAGATATGGCCCACAGTGCTTTCTCCACCACATTGAATCGTTTAAGAAAGCTAATCGGTATAAAAGACATCATACAGCTTCATGACGGAAAAGTCACACTGAATCAAAATTACTGCCGGGTAGATACCTGGGCCTTTGAACGTACGCTCAATGAAGCGGAAACTCTGTGGAAAAAAGGGGAAGAAAAGAAAACCATCCTTTTATATGAAAAAGCCATAGATAGCTACAAGGGACACTTTCTAACAAAAGAGAGTGAAGAGCCGTGGATGATACCATTGGGGGGAGCGCCTGAAAAACATATTTCTTAGTGCTATCTTAAAACTGGGAAAGTGCCGGGAACAGGAAAAAGCATTTGCAAAAGCGATTGAATGTTATGAGAAAGGACTATCAGTAGATGACCTTGAAGAAGCTTTTTATCAGCGTATCATGCTGTGCTGCCAAAGCCTTGGCCGCAAAGCAGAAGCAATAAGGATTTACAACCGTTGCAGGGATACATTAAACAAGCTTCTGGAAATTGAGCCTTCGCATGAGACAGAAGCTATTTATCAAAAAATACTGAACTATTGATAACTGTTCAGGTGGATAAACCTATCTTTTTCAATTTTGTCCTGAATTTACGATCAAATGTTACGATTAAAGACCCTTTGGTATTTTTACAAAGCGTTGCGATGATTGCGTCACCATAATCTTTAAAAACCTCTGGCCAATAGGACATGAGGGTTTTCATGTTGAGATCATGAACAACTTCGATACCCGGCATATCTATGAAATCCCGGACTATTTTGTTTATTTCAGATTTTGGGATTTGATATACTTTATCCATTACATAAACAAATTCAGTCAAAACATTTTGCGGGCAAAGTACCAGAATTCTAAGACGGACAGCATCATTAAACAGCTTGTCTATTTTTACCTGCTGGTCCGGATTTCTGTCCGTAACAAAAGATATCAGCGCATTTGTATCTATAATATATTTTTTCACAGGTATTTTTCAACCCGGTGGTCACGGGATAATATGATATCTTCTTTAATTTTACCAGCCCCTGTTTTTATCGAATTTTTATAGTTTAAAAATCTTTTCTGAACAGGTATTACAATTGTCTTTCCGCGCTCGACTTTCCATTCCAGGGTATCTTTGACAGTAAGCTTGAGGCTTTCTCGTACCCCTTTCGGAATAGTGGTTTGAAACTTTGAAGTAATGACTGATTGCATGGTTTTTTCCTCCATTCACGCTACAATTTTTTCCTTACAATAATATAATATGGTAAGGAATTCATATTGTCAACTTCAAAAAAAAGAATTTTAC
>JAUWOH010000031.1 GCA_030612225.1 Desulfobacteraceae bacterium | reverse complement strand
GGGTATTGAGATATTCAGGAAAGAACATCCGGTTCTGGTTTTAACCGACATCAACATGCCGGAAATGAGCGGTTTTGATATTCTAAAAATCATTAAACATGAGTCGCCCACTACTCAAATTCTCGTTTTCTCTGGTATCGGCACCACCGGTGATGTGATTGAGGCGCTTCGCCTGGGTGCATGCAATTACCTATATAAGCCGTTATCCATTGAGTTTTTGATTCATACCGTCAACAGATGTATAGAACGATATGAACTGATTCAGGAAAGAATGAACCGAAGTGCCATGCTCGAAAAACAGGTTGCCGAACGGACAGCTACACTGACACGAACATTCCATTCAACGGTGAAATCTCTAGGCCGTCTCATTGAAATGCGTGATCCGTATACGTTCGGCCATCAACACCGCGTGGCATTGCTGGCTATTGCCATCGGGAAAGAATTGTCAATGGCCCAACAAGAACTAGAGATAATTCAGGTGGCAGGCCTGTTACATGATATCGGCAAGGCGGCTGTGCCTGCCGAACTGCTGGTAAAGCCCTCACAATTGACCACACAGGAATTCGAACTTATCAAATGCCATCCGCAAGCAGGCTATGATGTATTGAAAGATATCCCGTTTACGGAATCACTGGGCAAAGATGTGGCGATTATCGTGCTGCAGCATCATGAACGTATCGACGGCACCGGCTATCCGCAAGGATTGAAAGACGATGAAATCGAGCACGAGTCAAAGATACTGAGTGTGGCGGATATTTTTGAGGCAATGTCTTCTCACCGACCTTATCGTCCGGCGGTTGATATTGAAAGCGCCAAAAAGGAGCTGATGGACAAAAGAGATAAATATTATGCTCCGGAATGTATCGATGCGTGTATGCGGGTAATCGAACAAAACCACAATGATCTGTCTTCCTTATTTGAACCCGTCACCCGAAAGCCGTAGCCTTGAACTCGTAACAGCGTGCATGGTCTATGCCCTGTCATGCATCAACTGACGTGTCTCGCTTGCCTTTTTCCCTTTCCGCGGCACTACGCCTTCAGTTACATAGCGGAACTATACGCCTTAAGGCGCGCCTTGCGGAAAGAAAAAAAATACGGCGCAACCTCACGCATGACAGGACACTATTGTTTTTAACTACTGTACGACTTCAAACTCAACCGTTTCCAGTACTTCTCCTGCCGGGCCGAGAAGATCTACATGCCATGCACCGATTTCGTGAGCCTGCAAGACCTTTGAACTGTATGTACGCCATGTGTTTGCTTTTACCGGCAAAGTTACACGGGCTCTTTCGGTATCACCAAAGTACCAGACATGTGTAATCTCTATCGGGTTTTCAGCACCAACAATTTTGGTAAAGAAACAGAGTTTTCCCACTGTCACCGAAAAACTGGTACCTGTACCCGCAGGTTCGCGATCAACAATATTTTCACAAACAGCAGCGGATTCTATCTTTATTGAACCTGTTTCCTGCGCTACAGCGTTACTTATAAGAAAAAGGGACAAAGACAGCAGTAACAAAAACCAGGACATTTTAAAAATTCGTTTCATAACATTTCCTCCTTTTAATGGATTATTTTTTCCTTAACTTTTACCAATTTATAGATTATAAGACAATATTTAAGCGAGTCAAATAAAACCACAGAGAATCGAAAGGCACAAAAGCCGAGAGGCTGGAATGCCAGAATGCTGGGAAGCTCTTTTGAGCAAACCCTAAGGAGCATCCCGGCATTCCAGCCTCCCAGCTTCATAGCATATATATACCATGTCTTTAAATAAAATGAAATCTTACTGGATTGCGGGCGCTTTATTCGCTCTCGTTTTTTCTGTTCTTTTAATTATACGACTGGATTTACTTAATAAAATCTTTTCCACTTCACAAACTTTATCCATTTCCACCCTGTCTGTACACCCTGGTAGAGACACATGGATGAACATTTTCCAAAAGGATAAAAAAATCGGGTTTTCGCATAAAACTTTTACAAAAAAGAAAAAAGGGTACTTTTTGCAGGAGAATGTTTTCATGCGTATAAATACCATGGGAATGGTTCAGGATATAACACTTAAAACTCATGGCGTGCTAAACGATGACTTCACTCTTTCTTCTTTTAATTTCAAAATCAGTTCGGGTCGTTTCAGCTTTTCAGCTTCAGGGTTGGTTTCAGGTGATGTTATTAAGATTAAAACTAAAAGCTCAGGGGCTTTTCGGACTTTTGATATTAAGCTTAAAAAGAAGCCTTATATTGCCGCTGGAATCCTGGATGCTATCCGGGTTGCAGGGCTGGAGGCAGGAGGAAAATTTACCTTTGATGTGTTCGATCCGGCTACTATGGGTCAGGAGCCGGTTATTGTTAGTGTGGTCGGAAAAGAAAATATTAAAAGCATGGGGAGCATGAAAATAGCAACCAAACTACTGCTGAATTTTAAAGGAGCAACCCAGCTTGCATGGATTGGAGAAGATGGCGAAGTGCTCAGAGAAAAAGGGCTTTTAGGAATCAGTCTTGAAAAAACAACCCGTCAAGATGCGCTTTACGGACTGCCTTTGGAAACAGGAGAAGACCTTACCAAAGTTGCTTCTATTGCATCTAACGTGGTTATCAAAGATATTGCTACGCTTCAAACGCTCAAACTTGAAATAAGCGGCATAAAATATAATGATGTAAATGTGCACGGAGAAAGACAAACGCTTATAGATAACATTCTTACAGTCGAAAAAGAACCATTATCAGACCTTGCACCTACTCTTGATGTAGATAAGCTAGATACCCTTGAAAAGATTTTTTTACAACCTGGCCCATTTATCCAGTCTGATCATCAGAAAATTAAAGATAAGGCGAAAAATATAACACGAGACGAAATCGTGCCGTTGGAAAAGGCGAAAAAGTTGATAGCCTGGGTTTACAAAAATATTGAAAAGCGGCCGGTCTTATCTGTACCTGATGCACTTTCCACTCTTGAAAATCGTGTTGGAGATTGCAATGAACATGCTGTGCTTCTGGCTGCACTGGCAAGGGCATCTGGGATACCTGCTCGGATTGAGACTGGACTTGCTTATTTAAATGGCAGGTTTTACTATCATGCATGGAACCTTTTGTATCTTGGTAGATGGATAACTGCTGATTCGGTTTTTAACCAGATTCCGGCGGATGTAACCCATGTTCGCTTTACAACCGGATCGTTAAAACAGCTTGATTTAATGAGTATCATAGGCAAAATAAAATTGAAGGTTATCAGATAATGATAGAGATTAAAAACTTAACCAAAAAATATGTCGATTTTCCTGCTGTGAATAATTTGAACCTTTCAATACAAAAAGGTGAAATATTTGGCTTTATAGGTCCAAACGGTGCAGGCAAGACAACCACGATAAAGATGATTAGTGGTATACTTTTACCCACAAGCGGCACTGTCATGATTGCTGGGATAAGTATGAAAGACCATCCTGAAAAGGCAAAAAGTAAAATCGGTTTTATCCCGGATCGACCATATCTTTATGAAAAACTCACCGGCATGGAATTTTTAAAATTCGTGGCAGATCTATACGGAGTGGACAGTGATATATTTTCAAAAAAAGCCGAGCAACACCTTAAGATGTTTTCACTTCTTGACTGGGCAGACGAGCTTATCGAGTCCTATTCCCACGGGATGAAACAGAGGCTTATAATGGCTGCGGCACTTTTGCATGATCCTGAAGTTATTATTGTTGATGAGCCGATGGTTGGGCTTGATCCTGTTGCGATTATAATGGTCAAGGATCTTTTTCGGAATCTTGCAAAACAAGGTGTAACCATTTTCATGTCAACCCATACCTTGAAGATCGCAGAGGATATATGTGACCGTATCGGTATAATTCACAAGGGTCACCTGATAGCCACAGGAACTACTGAAGACCTGCAGCGGGAAGCACAGATTTCAGATGCTGATCTTGAACAGGTCTTTTTAAATCTTACAATGGATTAATGCAGAAGAAAAAGGTTCACGGTTCACGGTTCACGGTTAACAACCCTTGAACCTTGAACCCGGAGCGACACGCGGCGCAAGCGCCTGCGCTGCGCGAGCGACAAGCCATTAAAATGAATGATATTATTGCATTACTAAAACCAAGGATTTCGTCGATTAGAAATAGTGGCTTTTCAAAAAGAAGCCGCGGGCGGGCGAAGAAGTTTTTGCTGATAAGTATAATCGGTTCTATTTTCTGGGCCGGTCTTTTCGCTGTCTCCCTGCGTGTTCTGTCTTATTTTAGAGGCATCGAAGACATTGGTGATATACTTGCCCTCAAGCTTCTTTCCATGATGCTTATTACTTCTTTTGTTCTTCTTATTTTCAGTAGTATCCTGACATCTCTTTCAAAGCTGTATCTTTCCAGGGATCTTTTACTTGTGCATTCTCTGCCTGTTTCAAGCCATAAGATTTTTACTGCACGATGGATTGACAGTACTGTTGACAGTGCATGGATGGTTATCATTTATACGCTGCCTGTTTTCATATCTTACGGTATTGTATACGGGGCTGGTTTTTTTTTCTACCTTGATATCTTCCTGATTCTTATGTCTCTTTCTATTACTGCATCCGCATTAAGTTCAATTCTGGTTATGTTTGCTGTTATCGTTGTTCCGGCAAACCGCATGAGAAGCGTTTTTGTTTTTATAAGCCTGTTTTTTTTCGTTGTTCTTTATATTGCAATTCGCTTTTTAAAACCTGAACTTCTGGTTGATCCCGAAATATTTGACAGCGTTCTGGTTTATATAACGGCATTAAAGACGCCGTCATCTCCTTTTCTTCCGACTACATGGGCTTTTGACAGTATTAAAGCGGTTCTTTCCGGCTCGGTGGCCGACGGAATGTTTCATGCAGTTATTTCCCTGAGTTTTACAGGTACACTCGTGTTTGTAGTAATAATCATGGCAGACTCAATCTACTTTAAAGGCTTTTCAAAAACCCAGTCGGCACAGGTCCGTCTGATTAAACAAAGCTCAATTGGCAGCAATTTGTTTAAATTTTTACCAGGCCAGGTCCGAGCTTTGGCAGTAAAAGAGATCAAGACCTTCTTTCGTGACCAGACACAATGGTCACAGCTTTTTCTTATTGCTGCACTTGTTGTCATCTATATTTATAATTTTAACGCACTTCCCATTGAAAAATCTCCGATTAAGACAATATACCTTCAAAATCTGCTTTCTTTTCTTAACATGGGACTTGCACTTTTTGTCCTGACGGCGATAACAGGACGTTTTGCTTATCCTGCAGTAAGCTCAGAGAAAAATGCATTCTGGATAGTAAAATCGGCTCCCGGAACCATTAAGAAATTCTTATGGGTAAAGTTTTTTATTTACTACTTTCCCCTGCTTATTCTGGCTGAAATACTTATCATTTTCACAAATATTCTGCTTAATGTAACAGCCTTTATGATGATTCTTTCAATTGTCACGGTTTTTTTTCTTGTACCCGGGATTGTGGCAATGGGAATAGGCCTCGGTGCCGCATACCCTGATTTCAAGGCAGAGAATCCGACCCAGACGGTTACAAGTTTTGGCGGGCTTGTCTTTATGATACTGTGTGCAGGATATATCGGAATTGTTATTGTTATTGAGGCAGGTCCTGTTTACAGTATTTTAATGGCAGATATCAACGGGCAGCCACTAAGTATATTGAAGTGGGTATGGATAACGGTGTCGTTTTCCATAGCTTTTACACTGAGCATACTTGCTATTATTCTTCCCATGAATTTCGGAGAAAAGAAATTGTCTAAGTTATAGACATGACTTGTCGTATTTCTGCCGGTATAGCGTCAAGACTTTGACATAAAGTTAAGCTTTGCATGTATATTTTCCCCCTTGCCATGTCTTCAGAGATGTTTCCACGTTAGTATTGCCTTATATCTGAGCCAATTTAAAAACGTTCCCTTTTGTCTCTCGCCAACGGCGGGACGTCAGGTTCAAATTTTGGCACGCAGTGAAGCTTGAGCGCTATTCTCGAAAAATTCTATATTTTCAAGCTGTTAAGCCTAATTTTAATTTGGCCGTCTTTCTTGGTCTCGAATCCCGCTGCAAGCGGGAATCATTTTGAAACCGGCCCATCTGATTGAATAAATAGAAAATAATATATTTATACCTTTTCGATAAAGGAATACGGGAAGATTGGCACACTTGTTGCTATTTATTTGTAACATTGTGGAATTAGTAAAATAATCGTATCAAGCGGCAAACCTTAAAAAAATAAACTATGAATTCTAACCGACGAGTCATATTAGCTTTTTTATTAATCACAGGTGCTATTGCAGTCGGTACTTTCGGCTATATGATAATCGAAGATTACACATTTTTTGAGGGCTTTTACATGTCGGTTATTACTCTTACCACCGTTGGCTTTGGTGAAGTGAAACCGTTGTCTGATGCAGGGCGCGGGTTTACTACTTTCTATATCCTGCTTGGCTTCGGAAGTTTGGCGGTTGCAGGACATGCCATAGCTGAATCGCTTTTAGAAAAGGTTTTCAGCGGCAAATCGGGGTTAAAGAAAATGAGAAAAAAATATCGGCATTAAAATCACATTACATCATTTGCGGGTATGGGAGAGTGGGAGCGGCGGCATCAGAATATTTTGAAAAAGCAGATATCGATTTCGTAACAATTGAGGCAAATCCTGAGCATTGCCGGATAATTAATGAAAAGGGCAGTCTCTATATTGAAGGAGATGCTACCCGCGAAAGTCTGCTCTTTGAAGCCGGAATAAAATCGGCAAAGGGTTTGCTTGCTCTTCTAAACTCCGATCCTGATAATCTGTTCATTGTTTTGAGCGCCCGTGAACTGAATCCTACACTTCACATTATTGCAAGGGCAGGGGAACCATCATCAGGAAAAAAAATTATGCGTGCTGGGGCGGACAGTGTTGTATCGCCTTTTTCAACGGCAGGCAGGCAGATCGCAGGTGATATCCTTGCAGCCACGGGAAAGAAGGAAACTTCGGCGGCGCAGCCAATGACGACAGAGGTTCTTCCCAAATGGATCAGTGTGCAGGGAGACTCCGGTATCACAGGTGAGACCATAGGAACCGTTTCAGAAAAATCAGAGCACCAGGTTATAGGTCTTCGAAAGAACAACCAGGATTCAATCTTTCCCGATCCTTCGATAAAGCTTGAATCCGGCGACAAGCTTCTTGTTTTGGATAAAATGCAAAAAAAGCCTGATCATTCGATTCGTCGGTCAGGGCGTAAAAAGATTGTTATAGTGGATGACAACCCGGTTATCTTAAGGCTTTATACACGTTTGTTTCAAAAGGCTGGATTTCATCCCATAACCGCAACCAATGGGCGTGAGGGCGTTGATACCATCATCCGGGAAAAACCGGCAGCAGCAGTGATAGATTTTATGCTTCCTGTTCTGTCCGGCATCGAAGTTTGCAGGCAGGTTCGGGCTGCAAAGGACAGCAGAAAGACAAAGCTGATACTTTTTACAGCCGACAGCGATAAAGAAACTCACAAACGCGCAGTTGATGCCGGAACTGATGCAGTGGTAGTGAAAAGCTCAGAGGCATCTGAAGTAATAGAGGCCGTAGTACGAATGCTCAGGCTAAGTGAGTGAATTAAAGAAACTATCACTTTTCACCATTATTATTTTTACCTCTTACCGTTTTGACAGTGATGGAAATCAAGGGTGCTAGACTTGAGTTTTAATTAGTACGGAGGATGGACTCTTTCAGAGATTATGTCACCGGAATTATGAAACAGAGTACTATAATAAAGGAACTCATATGAAGATCAAAGGAAGTCTCGCATATTATTTAATCGGGCTGATTTTTCTAGTGGCCTTGAGCGCAACATCATTATCATATTACGTGAGCATCTTTTCTTTAAAAAAGGCAGTAGAGAGACATGAAGCCGATTTTGCCAAAAGCACCGAAAAGGTTATCAAAGCTATATTAAAAGAAGAAACAGACAGGCTGTCCGGTTTGTCAAAGGCCTTGAGAAAACACATTGTTCTGAAAAACGCACTTGTCGACTATTATGAGTCAAGTGAAGACACCAAGCTTCTGAAAGAAATAATGCATACAATGGCTCAAGACCTGAATATAGGTATGCTCTGGATAACAGATAAAGAAAATAGAGTTATTTATCGAACTTATTCTAAAAAGCAGGGAGATATAAAGGATATCGAGCCGGTAAATAATGCGCTGGCCGGCAAAAGCAGTATGTATATTTCAAAATGCAGTCTCGGTTGGAGCATCAGGACCTATGGGCCAATAGAATGGTATGGCAAAGTGATCGGCACGATTATGGCAGGAACCTGGGTCAACGATGCTTTTGCCAAAAGAATTGCTCGTGTAATCAATGCCAACGTTTTTATAGGCATAAAAAATAATGTGATAGCTAGTTCGATCTCTGAAGGAAAGGGAGTCCGCATTGATCCTGCTGCCATGGCAAGCTGTATCAGGGAAAGAAAGCTGATTCGTCAAGACCAGGCAGTGGAATTAAAAGCTCTCTTTTTTATGCCAATCCAAATACTCGATAAAACAATTTGCTCAATTGTTGAAATGGACCTCGGCTTGACACAGCGATTGCTTAAACAAAACCGGATTAATATGCTCAGAGCTGTTTCGCTTATTCTCCTGATATCTTTGTCTCTGGGAAGCTGGCTGGCCTTTTATCTAATTAAGCCGTTAAGAGAGTTGCAAAAGAAGACCCAGACCACGGTAAAGGAACTCTCGGGCTCTGTTTTGAAAATAGATAAAGGGAATGAAATACAAAATCTGGTTTTAGCTTTTAATTCAATGACAGATACTGTTAAAGAGCACCTTAACAGGCGCAAAAGAGCGGAAATACGTCTTAAAGAGTCGCTGGAATCTTTAAGCAAGTCGGAAGCACGTTTTAGAGACATTGCAGAAAGCATGTCTGACTGGATATGGGAGACAGATACCAGTGGGGTGTATACATATTGCTCAGGAAGTGTGGAAGATATCCTGGGTTATAAACCAGACGAAATGGTCGGTAAAACATCCTTTGATTTCATGCATCCTGATGAGAAGAAAAGAATCGGCGCTATCTTTAGTGAGATTGTTACAGAAAAGCGCCCGATACGCAACCTGGAAAACTGGAATCTTACAAAGAACGGAAAAATGGTTTGTTTTTTGACCAACGGAATTCCGATACTTGATGAAAAAGGCGAGCTTATCGGCTACCGGGGAATTGATTCCGATATTACAGAGCGCAAGCAGGCCGAAGAAGAGCTTTCTGAAACCAACCGCCAGTTAGAGTACGCCATAGAGCAGGCCAATGAGATGGCTTTAATGGCAGAGTCTGCCAGTATGGCAAAAAGTGAGTTTCTGGCCAACATGAGTCATGAGATTAGAACGCCCATGAACGCCGTAATAGGCTTTTCTGACATGCTCCTCGATACTGGTCTTGATGAAGAGCAGAGCGATTATGTGGCAACAGTTAAAAGAAGCGGGGAATCTCTGCTCTCTTTAATAAACGATATCCTTGATTTTTCAAAGATAGAGGCAGGACAGCTCGATTTTGAAGAGATTGAATTTGATCCTGAGCTTCTTGCCTATGATATTTGTGAACTGATCCGCCCGAAGATTGAATCAAAACCCATCGAGGTTTTATGCCGGATCGGCGATAACCTTCCTGCAATGGTGAAAGGTGACCCTACGCGGTACAGGCAGGTCATTACCAATCTGATGGGTAATGCTCCCAAATTTACAGAATCCGGTGAAATTGAACTTTCTCTTGAAGTGGAGAAGGAAGATGAAGACAGGGTTTTGATTCATGCAAGAATACGTGACACCGGCATAGGTATTCCCGAAGATAAGCTGGCAATCATCTTTGATCCTTTCCAGCAGGCAGACGGTTCAACAACGAGGAAATACGGCGGCACCGGTCTGGGTCTTTCCATATGCAAGAAAATATCCGGACTTATGGAAGGTGATGTGTGGGCCCAAAGCCCGGCGGATTGTCGATTGCCTGCCTGTGCGTTTCCGCACGCAGACAGGTCGATTGGTGATTGTCGATTGAAGGGCGGAGAACCAGCAACGAGCAACGAACAACAAGCAACGAGTAACCAGAAACCAGAAACGAGCAACGAGCAACGAGGGAGTGTTTTCCACTTCACCGCATGGCTTAAAAAGGCTGAAAAAGTCGAGGTGAAAAGAGCATTTCCTGTCTCGCTTACCGGCAAAAAGGTTCTTATTGTTGATGATAACCGGAGAAACCTTGAGATTTTAACGCATATTTTAACATTGGTGGAAATGAATGTGGTTGCTCTTTCCCAGGGAAAAGAAGTTTTACCTGCCTTGCAAAAAGCCATGGAAACAGGAAGGCCCTTTGATCTTTGCATTTCAGATATCCAGATGCCTGAGATGAGTGGATACGAAGTAGCAAGAAAAGCTAAAAAATATGAAGATCAGCTTGCAGCCCGCAGTCCGCAACTGGCAACCCACACTTTCCTTCTTGCCCTTTCTTCTCTGATGGAGCGGGACGCAAAAAAATGCGAAGATGCAGGATTTGACGGTTTTTTAGCCAAGCCGGTTCGAAGGGAAAAGCTCATAAAGATGATGGAGCGGTTGTTGGGAAATGAGCTCACAGCTCATAGCTTACAGCTAAAAGAAAAACCGGTACAAAGTAAAATCGCTACCCAGCATTCAATTAAAGAAGAGGCAAAGCAATCAGTGCGAATTCTACTGGCCGAAGACAATCCGGTCAACCAGAAGCTTGCATCGCTGATGCTTAAAAAGGCCGGTTACCACATTGAGGTTGCCAATAACGGCAAAGCGGCCTTCGAAAAATACACAAGCTCTCCCGACGATTTTGACCTTATATTCATGGACATCCAGATGCCGGAAATGGACGGCCTGGAAGCAACAGGTGAAATAAGAAAATGGGAGAAAGAGCTGATAGCTCATAGCTCACCTGTCTGCGTGCGCACACGCACAGGCAGGCAGCTCAGAGCAAACAGCTCGCAGTCTGCAGCAAAGGAAGAGCTAAACCTATTACCTATAAGTTATCAGCTATCAGCTCGACCGGAACGTATTCCGATCGTGGCTATGACCGCCAACGCCATGAAGGGTGACAGGGAAATTTGCCTTGAGGCAGGCATGGATGACTATATCACAAAACCGATAAGAAGAGAGCTTGTCTTTGAAGTAATTGATAAATGGGTATTAGCATAATTGCTATAATAATTTAGAGCTTTCAAAATATGGATAATTTCTTGGAAAAGAATTGCAGTTAAGCAGTTGAAGTAACTAAAGCCAAAGGATAAATGTCAAATGTCAAATGACAACTTTCCCATACTGATAGCAGAAGATGATGCAGTCACACGGATGCTTCTGGAAAAAACCCTTATAAAGGCGGGACATGAAGTTGTTTCCGTGGAAAACGGGCAAAAAGCATTTGATCTGCTTAAAGAAAGTTTTTTTCCTATTATTTTGACGGACTGGATGATGCCCGAGATGGACGGACTTGAGCTGTGTAGGGCCATCAGACAAAAGGAAAATCCGGGATATGTTTTTATTGTACTTCTTACCGCAAAAGATTCCCAGGAAGATCTTATCTCCGGGCTGGAGGCAGGCGCAGATGAGTATTTGACCAAGCCTTTCAACAAGGCTGAATTGATTGCGCGTTTGAACACAGGGAGGCGTTTTCTTGAACAGGAAAGAGCCCTGCGACAGGCGAATGAAAAGATCAGGATTTTATCTATTACCGATCCTCTAACCGGTTGTTCCAATCGTGGGTGTTTGAATGCGCGGCTTCCCCAGGAGATTCAAAGAGCAGGAAGATACAATCGTCCTCTTTCTATTGTTATGTGTGACATTGATCATTTTAAAAAAGTAAACGATACATACGGTCACCAGGCAGGAGACCTGGTATTAAAAGAATTTTCAAAGCGTTTAAAGGATTCCATCAGGGATAAAGTTGATATGCTGGCCAGGTACGGGGGCGAAGAGTTTTTAGTTACACTTCCCGAGACCGATTTGGATGGAGCTTTGCATCTGTCGGAAAGACTTCGCCGGGTTATTTCCGAAAAAAATTTTGATGTTGGAACAAAGAAGATTAAAGTTACTGCCAGTTTTGGCGTAGCAGGTTTTGATTCGGGCAATGCTGGTGATGAAATTTCGTTTGACACATTAATCAACCATGCAGATAAGTATCTTTACCAGGCAAAAAACGAAGGGAGAAACAGAGTTGTGGGAGGAAGGTTGGGTGTTTAGTTTTTCAAGATTGTATTTTTAGTGACTTTGTGATTAAAAATAAAAACATAGTGTAACTAATCAGGTTTATTGGTTCGCGGTTCTTGGTTCAGGGTTATGTTTGACAAAAAAAGCAGGAAATTTTTCAATGAAAAATAAGATACTGGTGGTGGATAATCACCAGATGATGCAAAAATTTATGTCCACTTTGCTTGAGAAAGAGGGTTTTGAGGTTAAGACAGCAAAAGATGGTATTTCCGCTCTTGATGTTTTGAAAGGATTTGCTCCTGATGTAATCTTTATTGACCTGATCATGCCGAATATCAGCGGTGAAAAGCTGTGCAGGATTGTCCGCAGCATGCCGCAGATGAAAGATGCTTTTCTTGTTATCCTTTCGGCCATTGCTGCCGAAGGTGAGCTCGACTTTACAGGGTTTGGGGCCGATGCATGCATTGCCAAGGGACCGTTTGATAAAATGTCGGCCCATGTTCTTACTCTGCTTGACAGGTGGAAAAAGGGAGATTTAAGCGGATTTGCGGAAAAAGTGATTGGAATTGAAGATATTAATAAGAGAGAGATCACAAAGGAACTCCTTTACACCAAAAGACATCTTCAGGTTATAATAGCAAATATGGCAGAAGGAATTTTTGAACTAACACCGGAAGGAAAGATTATATATGCCAACCCGGTTGCAGTTATAATATCCGGTATTGAAGAAGAAAAACTGCTCGGCAGTTATTTTACCGGGCTTTTTCAGGGAAACAATTTAAAAAGTGTAAGCGACCTGGTGGAGTCTGCCACTGGCTCGCCGGATTCAATTAATGGTGATCTGCCGATTGATATTAATGACAGGCAGGTTTTGCTGAACATAATTCCAATTAAAGACGAAGGCAGAAATTCTATTATTGTTATTTTAAATGATGTAAGTGAACGAAAACTGGTTGAAGAAGCCCTTGACCAGTCCGAGGAACAGTATCGGAAGCTGGTGGAAATTTCGCCAAATACGATTCTGGTACATAGCGAAGGTAAAATTCATTATGTCAATCCTTCCGGGGTGAAGCTGTTCGGTGCCTCGGGGCCTCAAGAGTTGATCGGACGGCCTTATCTCGATCTTGTTCACCCTGACGACCGGGCAGGGTCAAAAGAGCGCATGGAAAAGGCTTCACCTGGAAGCAGGAGCGCTCCTCTCAGGGAGCACCGGTTCATCGCTTTAGACGGCCGAGTGATAGACGTTGAATCCTCCGGGACGGCTTTCAAACACCGGGACAAGCTAATGCTTCAGACGGTCAGTATAAACATCTCCGAGCGCAAGCAGGCTGAAAATATACTGCGGGAAAACGAAAAGCGCTATCGTAATCTTATGGACCTGATGCCGGATTCTGTTATGGTTTGGGCTGATGAAAAGATTGTCTTTGCCAATCCGACTGCGGCGAGGTTGCTTGGGGCTGCCGATCCAAAAGAACTCATCGGAAGATCGTACTGGAAGGTTGTTCATCCCGATTATTACGAAGTTGGTAAAAAACGGATGGAACTTATCCACAAAGGTAAACAAGTATCGCTGGTGGAATTAGAATTTTTCAGGCTTGACGGGGAGACAGTAAGTTGCGAGTGCACAGGTGAAGCCATTACTTTCCATGGCCGACAGGCTCTTCTCTCAGTCTGGCGTGACATAACCGACCGCAAGAAAGCCGAGGAGGAAAAGGCCCGGCTCACAGCACAGCTTCTCCAGGCCCAGAAGATGGAGGCCATCGGCACACTGGCCGGAGGAATTGCCCATGATTTTAACAACCTTTTGATGGGAATCCAGGGGCATACTTCGCTGATGCTCATGGATGTTGATTCATCACATCCTATGTTTGAACACCTAAATGAAATAAAGAATCATGTTAAAAGTTCGGTAAATCTTACAAAGCAGCTTCTTGGTTTTGCCAGGGGCGGAAAGTATGAGACAAGGGCGACGGATTTGAACGAACTTGTTAAAAATCAGACTCAGATGTTTCAGAGGACAAGAAAAGAGATTACGATTTACGAAATTTACGAAAAGAACCTGTGGGCCACAGATATTGACCGTGGACAGATCGAGCAGGCTCTGCTGAATCTTTACGTGAATGCATGGCAGGCTATGCCAGGCGGAGGCGATCTTACTGTTAAAACGGAAAACGTTATAATTGATGAAAAATATGACGTACATTTTGAAGTGAAACCCGGAAAATATGTAAAAATCTTGGTCGCCGACACCGGCGTGGGTATGGAAGAGACAATACGCCAGAGAATCTTTGAACCGTTCTTTACAACCCGGGAGATGGGCAGGGGTACCGGGCTGGGCCTGGCTTCTGTTTACGGAATCATCAAGAATCACGAGGGATTTATAAATGTTTACAGTGAACTGGGGGAAGGAACCACCTTTTCTGTTTACCTGCCTGCATCAGGAAAAGCTGTTGTAAAAGAGAAAAAGACATATGAAAAACTGATAATAGGTCAGGGGATGATTCTTCTTGTAGATGATGAGAAAATGATAACCGATGTTGGAAAGCAGATCATTAAAAAGCTGGGCTATGATGTAATGACAGCAGGCAGCGGAAAAGAAGCTATAGAGATATATAAAGAAAACCAGGACAAAATTGATCTTATAATTTTAGACATGATTATGCCTGTCATGGAGGGCGGGGAGACTTTTGACAAGTTAAAGGAAATCAATAGCAATGTTAGGGTTCTTCTTTCAAGCGGGTACAGTATAAACAGCCATGCTTACAAGATAATGGC
>JAUWOH010000171.1 GCA_030612225.1 Desulfobacteraceae bacterium | reverse complement strand
AATTAAGGCTTCGCTGTAGATAAGGGGTACGAAACTTGTGTCATAAATTAATCATCATCCCATGCCCCAATTTTAAAGCCTTTTCATAAATGAAGTCAGCCTCCCAACCTCCCGATATTTTTACTGATTTACAGCATATTTCCGTTTTGACAATAAAACAGCTATACGGTATTTTAATCCCAATATTTTTAGAACGAATCATCGAACATTTAAATTGAAAAGCTTTCCAATCCCCTTGACTTTAAGAATATGAAAATACAAAAAATCGTAATCGGTTTTACTGATCTGCTGTTGATCATTCCATTGATCCATTGCAGTTCTCACAAAACCCGCACCTGGCACAGTAAAGCGAGTGGGCCGGAACAGGTGCCGGAGAAAACCCGGCAGATGGTGGAAACCATCATTTCTCGTGGAAAAAACGTGGAAATCAGCGCCGGGCTATCTATTACCTATCCCTATGATCGTACCGTATTTCCACCTGAAATTGCCGCACCGGAAGTGGAGTGGACCGATACTGATGCATCATCTGAACGCTGGCTGGTCTCGGTTGAATTCGGCAACAAGACCCGTCCGGTATACGCGCTGACCAACAGGCAGCACTGGGCCCCTGACAAAAAAATATGGGACCTGATCAAAGCCAATTCCGTGGACAGTGAAGCCCTAATAACGGTTTATGGATTTGAGGATAAACATAAATATCGCATTACCGGTAAAAACAGCCTCCGGATCTTTACGTCAAAAGACCCTGTTAACGCATCGATTTTCTACCGCCTGGTTCCGCTTCCCTTTAAGGTGGGAGAAAAACATTTTAAAAAGATGAAGTGGTGCCTGGGTGACATCTCCTCATACGAAAAGCCTTCTGTTGTCATGAAAAATCTTCCCGTTTGCGCCAGCTGCCACCTATTCTCAAAAGATGGCAAATGGATGAGCATGGAGATGAATTTTAAAGGCGACAGCGGTGCCCACTTGATCACAAAGGTCGGAGAAACCATTAATCTGTCTGAAAGGGATTTCATCTCATGGAATGATTTCCCAAAACCGGAACTTCTTCCCACGACCAGGGGGTTGTTTGCAAAGATGTCTCCATCAGGAAAATACATGGTCAGCACGGTGCATGAGATATCCTATGCAGCGGTGACAAATGATCATGCTTTCAGTCAACTTTTTTTCCCCACATACGGGGTGCTGGCCTGGTATTCGACTGACGAAAAAAAGTTTGCCCTTCTACCCGGAGCTGATGATTATGATGTAGTACAGACAGATCCCAGCTGGAGCTGGGATGGAAAAAAAATCGCTTTTTCAAGAGCTGAAACAAAAAACCAATACCACGACGATATTACGAACATTCGCACCCATATGGAGGATGCGAACGTCCACCAATTGAATGCGCGGTTTCCCATCCAGTTCGACCTGTACCAGGTCCCTTTCAATAAGGGAAAGGGGGGAAAGGCAGTGCCTGTCAGAGGAGCTAGTCGCAACGGGATGAGCAACTATTTCCCACGGTATTCGCCCAATGGACGATGGATTGTCTTTACACAGAGCAAGACAGGTATCATGCTGCAGCCGGACAGCAAGCTTTTTATCATCCCTGCCCATGGTGGTGAGGCAAGAAAAATGCAATGTAACCGTGCTCTTTTCAACTCCTGGCACAGTTTTTCACCCAACGGAAAATGGATGCTGTTCACCTCCAAGGTCAATACGCCGTTTACTGAAATATTTCTGACCCACATCGACGAAAACGGCATGGACACACCGCCTGTGTGCCTGTCCCGTTTCAGCGAAGTAAATTTTGCCGCCAACGTTCCGGAGTTTGTCAATATAGAACCGACAGCCATTAAAAGCATTCAACTTTCCGAAATGGAATAGGATAAAAATAAAAGAAATAGGAGTTTCAACGATGAATAAAAAAAATTTGTGGCTGATACTGATCTTTATTTTCATAGCAGGTTGCGCCACTTTCAAGGCAAATGAATTTGCAAAAAGATATGGGCTAATGCAGACAATAGACCGGAGCGTTGAAACCCTGGCGCCGGGGAAGGTTTCTTTTTACGCGGATGTGCAGCCCATCCTGGAAAAACGATGTGATGTATGCCACAGCTGCTATGATGCTCCCTGTCAAATGAAACTCACCAGTTTTGAAGGGCTTGAGCGGGGCGGCAGCCGAACACTGGTTTATAATGGTGCCCGGTTGAAACGAGATATTCCCACCCGCCTGTTTGTCGATGCCCATAGCGCTGACCAGTGGCGAAAGATGGACTTTCACCCTATTCTCAATGAGAGAGACCAGACCCTTACAGCCAATATTGAAAATTCAGTGCTCTATATGATGCTTCAGCTTAAAAAGGAACATCCGCAGCCAACAGCCGAATTGCTGCCCGAGTCTTTTGATATCGGCATTGACCGCAAGCAGACCTGCGCAACTGCTGAGGATTTTGAAGCATATAAAGAGAAATATCCGTTGTGGGGGATGCCCTATGCACTGCCCGGTCTTAATGATGAGGAGCATGATATCATCATCAAATGGCTTAGACAGGGAGCACTGATCAACAAAGGCCCGGAAATGTCGGAAAAGGCACGACGGATTATCAATGGGTGGGAGGATTTTTTCAATGGCAGCTCGCTGAAAGAGATGCTGGTGTCCCGCTATATTTATGAGCACCTGTTTAATGCGCGCATCCACTTTGACGCCCTTCCAGACCGGGAATTCTATCGCATGGTCAGATCAAAAACACCTCCAGGTGAAAATGCGGTTGAGATCAACACGGTAAGGCCCTATGATGATCCAGGTGTGGATCAATTCTGGTATCGATTTCAAAAAGTAGAAAGCGTAATCGTGGCCAAAGACCACACGGTCTACCCGTTGAATGATCAGAAGATGGATCGCTATCGCGATCTTTTTCTAAAAGACGATTATGAGGTAAAGAGCCTGCCTTCCTATGAGCCGAAAATTGCGTCCAACCCTCTAAAAACATTTGCCGACCTGCCGGCCGAAGCGCGATACCGCTTTTTACTGGATGATGCAAGGTATATCGTGATGGGGTTTATCAAGGGGCCGGTCTGCCGCGGCCAGATCGCCCTCAATGTAATCAATGACCATTTTTTTGTCGCCTTCTTTGATCCGGGGAAAGATAAGATCAGCAATGACACCCGTTTTCTTGCCGAGGTCAGCGACTTTCTGGCCATGCCGGCTGAACGGGAGAGCAATTTCAATGTCGTAACAGGCTGGTTAAAATATTCCGCTAAGCAGAAAAAATATCTTAAAGCCAAGGAGCAGTACCTTAAAGATATTAACCCGGACAACATGGGAAATGATATAGGTATCATATGGGACGGGGATGGGCATAATGACAATGCCCTCCTGACGGTTTTCAGGCATTTTGACAGCGCCAGCGTTGAAAAAGGGTTTATAGGCGATTTCCCCAAAACCGGCTGGGTCTTCGACTTCCCCTTACTTGAACGGGTCCATTACCTGCTTGTGGCTGGTTTTAACGTATTCGGCAATGTAGGACACCAGCTTGAAACCCGGCTTTACATGGACTGTCTCCGCATGGAGGGCGAAAATAATTTTTTAAGCTTTCTTCCAAAGGACAAGCGAAAAGAGATACGGGCTGAGTGGTATCAAGGCGCAAGAGCCGAATTTCTAAATCATCTGCAGAATCCCTTTTTTGGCCTTGAACGGGAAACCCGCATTCATTTTACCACAGATGACCCTAAAAAAGAGTTTTTTAAGATGCTCCATCAACATGTGAAACCCCACGCCAATGTGGTCGACCACCTGAACCGCTGCCCTGATGGAGACTGCGTGGATATGAATGCCGGACCTGTGGAGCAGGAGGTGGACCGCATCCTGCAAAAGGCGTTGATCCTAAACGGCCCCGAGATACAGGTGGTGCCGGATGTGACCTTTATTCATGTTGTGGCCCAAAACAGAGATGACGACCTGGCCTACACCGTTATCCGCAACAAAGCTTTGAGCAACAATTCTTTCATGTTCGGCGAGGGCAGGCGGCGCATTATTGAAGACGACACCCTAACGCTGGTAAAGGGACATGTTGGCAGCTATCCTAATGCATTCTGCCGTGTCCACATCGATCAGATACACAACTTTGCAGAGGATTTTATAAAGATTAAGGATCAACTCACCTATTACAATTTTGCAAGACAGTACGTCGTCAGGCGAACCAGTCCCAACTTCTGGGAGGAGGCGGACTGGCACTACCAAAAGTATCTCAAAGAGCAGCCCGTTGATGCCGGACAGTTTGATATGTTCCGGTTCAACCGCATTGCAAATAAGTCGGATTCCAAATTCGAATGGTAATCCGATAGCAAATGATGAGGTCGCTACCAATGGCCATCGCTCTATTGATGGCTGCCTCGTCTCTATTTACAAGGCATTCCCCAACCAGGGCGTTGTAGACTTGGTTTAGCTTATGAAGGAGTTTGAGCAGGCCAATAGGTAGAGAATAGGATATAAAAAATGTATGAAATTTGACAAACAAAGAAACTGAAATTAACTCAATTAATGAGGTGTAACTTATTTTAGCAGAAAAACGCACATCTTTAGCCGTGATGCGAACAGGTATAGCTGTGTTGAAGTCAAGTAAAATCGAACACTTTTCTTAGGCTGTTTTTTGAATTTTCAAATGCACCCCTACCGTTTTATTCTCTTTATTACTTCGTCTACCCTGGGTCCGCAAAATTTCCCCTGACAAAAACCCATTCCCGCCCTGGTGCGCATTTTTACAGCCTTTCTTGTTCTGATATCGATGTTTCGAGTCAGAGCATCTTTGACCTCCCCTTCTGTTACACTTTCACAACGACATACTATCCTGTCATCGCACGGAGCAAGGTCTATCCGCCGTTTAATCTCCGCTGCATCAAAACTGTCAGACTTTATAATAGATTCCCGATAGGGATCAAAACTATGCTTTTCTTCCAGGCTTATACGCTTTTTAATTATATTTACAATCATTTCAGCAACTGCAGGGGATGAAGTTAGACCGGGAGATTCTATTCCTGCTGCATTTATAAAACCGGGATATTCTTCTTTAATTATAAAGTCTCCAGTATTCGGAGTCGGACGTATGCCCGAGAAGGTTTTAAGCTTCTTCTTAAGATCGAATCCGGGCAGTGACTTTCGGGCGGTATCTATTATATATTCAAGGGTCATCTCATCTGTGTCTGTGTCTTCTTTGTTTTCAACTTCTTCCGAGTTGGGGCCCAGCATCAGATTACCATGATATGTAGAGGTCACAAGTATCCCCTTCCCCTTCTTTGTCGGAACCTGGAATATTACAGATTTAACCGCATCTCCGGTACCTTTCTGAAAAAGAATATACTGCCCCTTTCGGGGAATAATATTAAAATAATCCACACCTGCCATTCTTGAAACAGAATCTGAATAAATACCGGCTGCATTTATCACAGTATGGGTTTTAATTTTCTTCCTGTCTGTAATCAGCTCAAAACTATTCTCCATTCTTACAATATCGTAAACCTCATGTTCAAGAAAAAGGTCAACACCATTGGTAATGGCATTTTCCGAAAGAGCAATTGTGTACTCATAGGGAGAGGTAACACCAACATCTCCCGCAAAGAGAGCATATTTTACATCGGGGTTCAGATTCGGCTCCAGTTCCAATATCCTGTCACGCTGAATTATTTCAAGGTCTTTTACGCCGTTCTTTTTACCGTTTATCAGAAGATCTTCTAATAGAAGGCGTTCTCCTTCATCGAAAGCAAGTACAAGGCCTCCGGTTTTTCTGTATCCGAAATTCAGATTATTGTTCAGATCTTCAAACATCCTGTTGCCGAGTACGTTCAGCCGCCCTTTCAGTGTACCGTTTTTTGCTGCATATCCGCCGTGGACGATACCGCTGTTTGCCTTGGATGCTCCGCTTGAGACATCATCTGTCTTTTCAATTAAACAGACAGTACCCTTGTATCTGCTTAAAGCCCTTGCGACTCCTGCGCCTGTAACACCTGCGCCTATTATTGCAAAATCATACATATAGTTTCCTGAGCCAATTGCAAAACTAGTAAAGTTTTGGATTGGAAATGCCAGTCATATAACCTGAATACCGAACTATAGAAAGAAGAAAATTTATAAAGAACTCAGGGAACCGGCAAGACAAAAAAAGTGCAAAGTAATTGAAGGTCATCTTATGCCTGATCATGTTCATGTGATGGTGTCAATTTCTCCGAAATATGCAGTTGCTCAGATCATAAGCTTCATCAAAGGCAAAAGCGCTATTTAAATAGCAAGAAATTTTGTAGAGCGAAAGAATAATCTTTTTAATACATGCAAAAATCTAACCGGATATTACTGATTCATGTAAGGTTTTAAAGATTAAAACGACGAATAAATAAAAGCATAATTTTTTACACCTCGTGAATTAAATGTACAATTAAAAATAAAACACACAGGAGGCAATATGATGAGAAGACAATTTATATCTATCGTTATTTTTCTCGGCGTTGCTTTGATTTTTGTATCAATTTCCTCCGCGGCTTTTGTCCTAAGAGAAGAAGGGAAAACATATATAGAAGATCAAAAAGGTGAACGCTGGGACGTTACACAGGCAGAAGCGCTTGGCTTCAGGCCTGAATTGTTTCAATACGGAATCGGTAAAAATGCATTTACTCCTCTT
>JAUWOH010000290.1 GCA_030612225.1 Desulfobacteraceae bacterium | reverse complement strand
TTTTCCGATTAATGAAAATAAAATATTCCAAAATAAATTTGGATACCATTATCGTCTCAGATGACAATGCCTTCCTTTTTACCGTGAAGTATCATAGACGCCTGTTTGGAGATACACCGATTGTATTTATGGGGGTTAATCGTTTCACCCACTCGATGATTGACGGACATGAGGAACAAATAACCGGGATAGTGCAAGATGCGGACATTCTTGATACATTAAACACAGCAATGAAACTTCATCCTGACACCACGCAAGTTGCAGTTATATGTGATGCCTCTACAACTGGCCAGGCATATATCAGGCAAGTCTATGCAGCTGAATCTCAATTTGAAACTCTGAAATTCATATATCTGGATGGCACAGAATTGACAACTACAGAAATGTTGGGCCGACTTAGCAGACTTCATAGTAACAGCATTGCGTTATTGTGTATATGGCTGAAGGACAAAAATGGTGTTTTCGTGCCATGGGAAAAAGGATACCCTGATATTTCAAAAAACTCACCGGTCCCTCTGTATGGTGTTCTTGAATCAATGCTTCAATATGGAATCCTTGGTGGTAAAGTGCAATCAGGAGAACACCATGGTGCAGAGGCAGCAAAAATTGCCCTGAAACTCCTGGAAGGCACAAAAGTCATAGATATACCTGTGAGGCTGAAAAGCCCTAATACATATATGTTTAATTATAAGCAATTACAAAGATGGAACATTCAAAAGACTGCTTTACCCCGAGGAAGTATTATTTTCAACGAACCCAAATCCATATATTATCAATACAAAAATATTGTTTGGGGCATTATTGGAGCCTTTGCCTTCTTGATTGTTGTGATTACGGCCCTTAGCAGGAATATTATTCGCCGCAAGTCGGCGGAAAAGAATCTACGGGAAAGCGAGGAAAAATATAAATCTTTGGCAAATAATCTTAACGTGGGAATATATAGAAATACTGTAGGTCCCAAGGGCAAATTTATCGAGGCTAACCCTGCTATTATTGAAATGTTCGGCTTTGACAGCAGGGAGGAATTTCTTAAAGTAAGAATTTCTGATTTATACAAGAATCCATATGACAGAAATGAATATAATAAGAAAATATTAAAAGAAGGCGCAGTAAGAAACGAAGAACTGCAATTGCAAAAAAAAGACGGCACTGCATTCATCGGTTCAATATCTGCTGTAGTGGTAAAAGATGAAAAAGGTGAGGTCAAATATTACGATGGTATCATTGAAGACATCACCGTGCGCATGCGGGCAGCAGCAGCGTTTAGGGAGAGTGAGAAGAAATATCGTATAGTTCTGGAAGCAAATCCCGACCCGGTGGTCGTCTACGACATAGAAGGCAAAGTAACTTATTTCAACCCTGCTTTTACACGTGTTTTCGGCTGGACCCTGGAGGAACGTTTGGGGAAAAAGATGGACGTTTTTGTGCCTGAAGAAGCGTGGCGAGAAACGAAAATGATGATCGAGAAGGTGCTTGCAGGGGAAAGGTTTTCCGACATTGAAACTTGCAGATATAACAAAAAAGGAGAAATTATTCCTGTGAGTTTAAGCGGGGCCATTTATAAGGATCGAGATGCTAACCCTATCGGTAGTATCATCAATCTGAGAAATATCAGCGATCAAAAGAAAATGAAAGCACAACTCCAACAAGCCCAGAAAATGGAAGCCATTGGCACCTTGGCGGGCGGAATTGCCCACGACTTCAATAATATTTTATCTGCTATCCTGGGTTATTCAGAATTGATACTTGCTGATCTGCCTTCTGAAGCCTCAATCAGAAACAAAGTGGAGGCGATACACAGTTCAGGCGAACGGGCACGTGATCTCGTCGCCCAGATTCTTGCGTTCAGCCGAAAAGACGATCAGGTCAGGTCACCGGTTGAGGTGCATCATATTCTTAAGGACGCGCTCAAGCTACTACGGCCTGCAATTCCAACGACAATAGAAATTCAGACGCAAATATCTTCCGAATGCCGTATTTTAGGAGATCCTTCACGGATACATCAGATCATCATGAATCTGTGCACGAATGCCTATCAAGCCATGCTGGAAACCGGTGGAACACTTAAAATCTCCCTGTCCCATGTAAAAATGGAAGGTAAAACCGCTGCTCTTGCCCAAGTCCCCGCAGGCTCCTATGGAAAACTGGTCATTTCCGACACAGGCGTTGGAATTCCACCTGAAAATATAGAACGTATCTTCGACCCTTATTATACCACAAAAGAAAAAGGAAAAGGCACTGGATTAGGCTTGGCCGCAGTTCATGGAATTGTTAAAAGCCACGGAGGTGCTATTTTAGTGGAAAGTCAGATCGGAGAAGGCACCAAATTTGAAGTGTATTTGCCATTAACGCTGGATAGAAGCGATACAAAAGGACAAGCTGAATCTCAAATAGTGGGGGGCAATGAACGAATTCTGTTGGTAGACGACGAGCACGATATCCTTGAAATAGAAAAAGAGATGCTGAAAAAACTCGGATATATCGTCACAACAAAAGATAACGCGCGAGATGCTTTGGAGCTATTTGCCGAGCAGCCAGAGCAATTTGATCTTGTAATCACTGACATGACCATGCCGGATATGACTGGTGATAGACTTGCCGACAAACTGATTAAAATTCGTTCCGATATTCCTCTCATACTATGTACTGGATTTAGTGAACTTATTTCCAAAGAAGAGGCAGAGGCTATGGGGATAAGGGGGTTTCTGATGAAGCCGGTTGCAACGATTGATCTTTCCAATATGATCCGCAAAGTACTTGATGATAAAGAAGACTCCATTAAAGATTAATTGTCCTATCGGCAAGATCTGATCACCCTCCAGCATAATTGTCATCACCCTGGTCGTCACTTCCGGATTGCTGGCATCAGGGGAATGCATTTCCAATGCGATATCATAATAATCGATCTTCCAAAAGCATTTATGCCGGTGACTTCAACTATCCAGAAACCGTGCTCACCGTCTTGATAAACATAATAAGATTTCCAGTTCCTGAGTTGTACCTGAGTTGTAATTGACAAATGCCAGGACAACGATGACCCTGTTACCCCAGGTCTTCAGATGAGTGATGATACGGTTGATGCTCCGGTCGGGATAACCGATAACCCTTTCTTTCAAAACAACAGAAACCAGATGTTCTGGATTCGTTGTGGAGGTGTTTAACACATGAAAATTGCTCTCATCGTAAATCCACGTATCGGCGCAAAAAAATCTAAATATTTACTGCCGTTAGCTGAAAAACGGCTTAAAGAAGCCAATATTCGGTTTGATCTTTTTGTCACACAGTACCACGGCCATGCCGCTGAAATGATCAAAAACATGTCCTTACCGGAATATGATGGAATCGTGAGTGTGGGCGGGGATGGAACTAACTACCATGTGTTGAACGGTTTGCTTAAATACCATCATGACGCTGAACTACCACCGCTGGGCATCATCCCGGCCGGACGTGGAAACTCATTTGCCAAGGATCTTGAGATTTACACCATAGAAGACGGATTTGCGGCTCTTGCCCGTCGGACGACACGGGCTGTTGATGTGTGCCGTTTTACCCAGGATGAAGATGTGTATTTTTTTGTTAATTTGATGGGATTGGGTTTTGTTACGGATGCAGCGAAAACAGCCGCGCGTTTTGGATGGGCAGGCGATTTGAGTTATGTCATAGGCGTATTATACCGTACCATAAGATTGAAATTCCATCACCTGGACATGGAAATAGATGGTCATATAATTTCAGGGAAAAACTGTTTTGTTGAAATCTGCAATTCAAGATTTACAGGCGGCAATATGCTGATGGCACCCGGAGCAAAAATCGATGATGGTCTTTTCGACGTAGTTGTATTGTCACCGCTAAGCAGAACCAACCTGATATCGACATTTCCGAAACTATTCAAGGGAACCCATGGTGACAACCCCGCTGTAACATTTTATCAGGGAAAAACCGCCACGATCCGTACCACACCGGTAAAAGCTCTACTCCCGGACGGAGAAATTTTCGGGGCCGCTCCGACACAGATTACCATTTTACCCGGACGTGTGAGGTACTTCTATTGAAGTCAATCATTTCAGCGACGCTCTGGACAACAGGAGGATTATTTTTAAACAAAACAAAAACCATCCTGGCAACCCAGTTTCACCCGGAAATAAAGGAGAATAACCAGGGTATTCTGGTTCTGGACTTTTTCCTTGAAAATATGCTATTCCATGAGAGAAGTTTTGGGCTGAAATAGATGGATCTTCTTGATTTAAAACTTTATCAGAGGTGTTCGTTGTTTGTTGACGGCTGAATAAATAAATTGCTCTACTGCATGGAAAGTGATAAAGAAGCTAAGGGCTCGCGCAAAAATAATTTCACATTTTAGGCGCCGATGCATCCCGCCTGACTGCGTTGCGAAAACTCTGAATATACTTGATATTCATGCTTTTTCGCGCCTTGTCAGCCGGGCGCCTCAACACCTGAAATTGCGAACTTATTTTTGCGCGAACCCTCAGCAAAAGGCAATCTGAGATGGAGGATCTAATGAAGAGTGTCGATCAAGTATCTAAATCGCTGGCTAAACGCTTCACAAAAGATTATTTATTTGTATCGCTTATGCCGGTTTTGCTCCTTCTTGTCTTTACAATTAGCGGAG
>JAUWOH010000298.1 GCA_030612225.1 Desulfobacteraceae bacterium | reverse complement strand
AAATGTAACAGCGGACATCAATGTACTTGTTGATATAGCTGCTACGGCAAAATCCGTATCACCGTTCATTTCTTTTGCCATTACATAAGTAACTGTGGCAGTTGGTGATGCAAGCAAAATAAGTCCCGGCAGATAATCGGCTGGTGCAATGCCTGACAGACTAAATAAAAGAAAACCAAGGCCGGGAAGTAAAACAAGTTTTATAATGCCTGTGGATAGAACGGGCAACATATTAAGCCGCATCAGCTTAAAAGATAATGAACCTCCTATTATCAGCAATGCCATAGGAAGCGCAAGACCGCTTAAAATATCAAGACTTCGGTCGATAACAAGCGGCATTTGAATATTACTTATGGAAAAGATCATTCCTGCTATAACAGAAAGTATTATCGGGTTTCGCACTATTCTTAAAACAATATGCCACTTGTCCTCCTTCACCGATTTATCTCCAGAATAAAGGGCAAGTACTGTAACTGCAAGAAGATTCTGCAAAATCATCATAAACCCGGCAAGAATGCTTGCCCTGGCAAGCCCTTCGGTTCCAAGAAAGTAGTATGCTACGGCAAGACCTATATATCCAAGATTTCCATGAAAGGAATCCTGAACAAATGCACTCATCTGCTCTTGCCTGATCCGGGCAATTAAACCTGCACACCAGGCAAAGCCAAAAATTACCAGAATAGACAAAAGTGCAATAACCAGCACCTTTAGGTCGAACTGGCTTGTAAAGGACGACTTGGATATTGACCGGAAAATCATAGCAGGAATTGCGATATAGTAAACAAGTCTGTTTGCAGGACCTAAAAATTCCGCCGGAAGAAACCCTCTATCGCTGGCAAACCATCCAAGGATGATAACAGCAAATATCGGAATTATGGTGGTTATAATATCCATAAATTACTTACATCAGTAAACTAAGGCGGAAGTGAAAGGAAGAAGGCACAGAGGCATGCAAGCTTCAGTCTAAACAACTTCAGCCTGACTACGTGAGTAGTTAGCTGTATTTTTTAATATACATAGGTTCAAAAAAATCAGACATATATATCACCATAACGGCTTTAATTACAACCTAAACTTCAGGAGACAAAACCGACTTTTATAGATTCATCTACCCTTTTCTAAATCATCCTGATTTCTTTTTCTATACATACGGCAAGCTTTTTGCGTATAATAAGACATTTTTTATGCTTATAATTGATGGACTCGTAAAAAGTCGGGAAACACTTCTTTTCGTCCTTCCGGCGAATGAAGGAATCCTGTCATTTATATAGCTTCTGGACTCCGGCTTTCGCCGGAGTGACGAAATTGGAACTTTTTACTAGACCATCATAATTAAGATAATAATTCCTGAGATAATAATTCCTTGAAGGGCCCAGCTTTTTCTGGTAGCCTAAATAGGTTGTTTCCAATGTTATAAGACTATTTTTAATGCCGGTGGTCTCCCACCACATTAAGGACTAAAATGGAGGTACCCATGCCATTTACCAAATCTTTTTTAGGTATAACTGCAAATCCAGCCCTTTCGGCACTGCTTTGGCTGTTTTTACTTCTGGCAGCTTTATATTTTGCAAGAAAACCGTTTCACCGAGCAGTCAAGGAATTTTCAAAAGTAATTAATAATGCCATGAGGTTTACTGCATCGTCAGTGCTTCTTACAGAAAAAAGGCTGGTCCAGCGAAACCGGGAAGTGCTGGTAGCGGAAGGCCTTGAGAATGCAGAACGTCTTGTCGAAAGGGAATTTGACCGTATTAACACGGCTGTTACAAGAGATCTGCAGGGGTACCCCGGCCTTCACCGTCAAATGTCTGAGGTCATTACCAGTTTGGAGGAAGATTTTAACAAAACTGCTGATGTACCATCATCTTTGCCAAACTGGATAAATATAATTGAAGCAATCGCCAACATCAAACATTCCGGTGACTCCATGGTCGCAAGCATGCTGGCGGAAATCAACCGGACACTGATGGAACAACACAACTCAGCCATAGAAAATTACAGAACTTCGACTTCTACACGCCACTCTCTCTTGAATAAAATGAAGCCTATGTGGCGAAAACTACAAAAAACCATCACAGATGTCGGCAGGTCGATAACAGCTTTAAACAAACGGGCAAAACAAATCGACAAATACATGGATAATTACGAACAGATACGGGCACAAACTGATAAAGCCGTTAGAATGCTTTCATCATCTTTCATGACCCGGTTTTTCATTTCCGGGGTTGTTCTTCTCATCGCTTTCGGGGCCGCAATCATCAACTTCAATCTTATTGCTCTACCCATGTCCGAAATGGTTGGAGGCGGAAGCTATATCGGACCCTATAAAACATCCGACATTACAGGCCTGGTAATTATCCTGGTTGAGCTTAGTATGGGGCTTTTCCTTATGGAATCTTTGCGCATCACACGTCTTTTTCCTATCATCGGCAGTATGGATGATAAAATGCGCATTCGCATGATCTATATAACCTTAACGCTGCTAACAGTACTTGCCGGAGTAGAATCATCCCTTGCCTTCATGCGAGACCGGATTGCTGTTGATATGGAAGCCTTGAGACAAACCCTAACCGGGGTTGACGAAATGGCCAGATCAGCCAGCAATATACCTACCATCGGGCAGATGATTATGGGGTTCGTCCTTCCCTTCACACTCACCTTCGTTGCTATACCGCTTGAATCATTCATATCGTCTTCACGAATGGTAATAGGAATCGTCACTGCCGGAATTCTCAGGACGATCGCTTTCATTCTCAGACTGATCGGCAATACAGGACTTTATCTTGGCAAATTCATTATAAGCATTTATGACCTTGCCATTTTTCCGACAATCTGGCTCGAAGGTCTTATCACCGCTAAACAAAGCTCTTCAAAGAAAATAACTAAAGAAGCTCCAAAAAGAAAATTTTTAAAAAAAAGAAACAAACCGGCAACAAACAAAGAAAATAAGAATGAAAAAAAGGAACAGGCGGAATGAAAAAAACTTTCGTTTTCATGATAGCCTTTGTAGTTATACTTACAGGATGTGCGGACACTAAAAAACACTCAAAGGGTGTTTACATGCTTCTTGACACTTCCGGCACATACGCCCTTGAGCTTAAAAAAGCTCAATTAATTTTAAACTATCTTTTAGCTACACTCCAGCCGATGGACACCCTGGTTGTGGCCCGTATTGATACCGTAAGCTTCAGTGAAAAAGACATCATAGCAAAAGTTACTTTCTATCAGAGGCCTTCTGTTGCCAATAATCAAAAACGGGCATTTCAAAAGAAAATCGATAAATTCACCTCAAAAGTCAAGAGTTCCAAATATACGGATATTTCAGGCGGGCTTTACCAGGCTATTGAGTACTTGAATAAAGCCGATCCTGGTAAAAAATACATACTGATTTTTTCGGATCTTAAGGAAGAATTAAAAAAGGAGGACGTAAAAGATGTTCCGTTTCAGCTTGCCGGATTTAACGTAATTGCCTTGAATGTTACTAAATTGAGAGCAAATATCCGTGATCCAATAAAATACATGGAGCGAGTTGAGCAGTGGCGTAAAAAAATCGAAAGCGGCAACGGTCAATGGCGTGTGGTCAACGACCTGGAGCGGCTCGATAACATTTTTTCAGAATAATTGCCGTCATCCGGCCAGAATTCCCAATGAGACTTTTATCTACCGATGCTTTTCTCTGTCATATCTTTTAATATAAGATTTGGATTGGCTGACGATGGTATGAACAGTTGGACTAATCGCAAACATGCCGTAGCCGGATTATTTCAGAAATATCCCGCTGACTTTATTTGTGTGCAGGAACTGAATGATTTCCAGATTGAATTTCTGGATGAATTATTGCCGGAATACCATTCTATCGGAGTCCACAAACCTGCCCCTGACTTCTGGCAGAATAATGTTATCTTTTATCGAAATACCATTGAATGCCTGGAAAACCAGCACTTTTTCTTAAGTGAAACCCCTTTTCAGCCAAGCCGCTCCTGGGGAAGCAGATGGCCCCGCCAATGTACCATCGGGCGATATAGGATAGGTTCCCGTGAGCTGATATGCATCAATACGCACTTTGACTTTGAAGAGCCGGCTCAATACAAAAGCGCCCAATTGATCTGGCAGAAAATTACCACCCAATTTTTAAATATCCCTGCTATTCTAATGGGCGACTTCAACGCAGAACCTGACAGCAAAACTTATAGATGGCTCATCGGACAGTTCGACGAAGTATCGAATACACTTCCTGACTTCAAAGAAACATTAAAAAGCCCCTATCCGGGTACATTCCATCGATTCACAGGAAAGCCGGTTACAGGACTAATCGACTGGATACTTTATCGGGAAGACCTCCGATTTAAAAAATGCCTTGTTATCGAAGACTCCTTTGACGGTATTTTTCCTTCCGACCATTTTCCTGTAATGGCATATTTTGAAGTTTGATGGCGTCGTAGAAAGTCCCATCTACTGCGTTGCAGTGGTTTTTCAGACACTCGGCATACTACTTGTATTGCCTCGTTCCTGAAAAACCACTGCGCC
>JAUWOH010000155.1 GCA_030612225.1 Desulfobacteraceae bacterium | reverse complement strand
TCCTTTCGCATATTTTTCTGCGAAAGAACCATGAAACCAGGTTTAGGGCAAATTCAAATCGATCCCTTTTAATTTTGTCAATATGTCATATAGTTTCAAACACTTAATTGACACTCTGAAAGTTTAAACCGGACACTACTGACCTACTATTATTTATCCTTTTGTTTAATAGGTGAAAATTATAAAGGAATTAAATATGAGGGAAAATGTTAAAAACAAGAAATATATTAATTTTGAAGTTGGAGGCCGATATCGTAATAGATTAGGTTGGTATGAGGTATTAAGGCATTTGAATGATGAAATGTTAGTTCGTTATGAATCAGATGGTAGGGAACAGATCTTAGATTTTGAATCACAACACAGAATAATTTCAAACATAGAGACAGAAGAAGAAACAATTACACCTTATGGAGATCATGAAAGAAATATCACTTATTTTAGAACACTGGGCTATATTTCAAATAATAGCTTCATTGAAGCTATTATTCCACCAAATAGCAAAGATGGCTTTGATAATACTTATTGCAAAGTTAAGGAGCGTTATCCAAATACTGAACAAATCGGTTATTATGTCCATCACGATGAAAACGTTGATAAATGGGGAGTTGAAATGAGACTCACTTTCAAGGTTCCGAGTAGCATCAGTTTGGATGATTTAGATTTTGGGCCTGGTATAGATATTGTTAGAAGTCCAAATAAGGATGAACGAAGAGTCAACTGCAATGCGTTGTGTTGGAATTTATTGGGGATAGGATTTGATTTGGGGTCTGAACATAATCTCGGAATAATAAAAGATAGCATACCTGAAAAGTATAAGGAAGATTACGATTCAGGCACCTCAATTTTCTGAAAATGAGTATGCACTTGATCCCTAACCAGTGTGTAGAAAAAAACAAATTAAATGGATACAATCAACCTGAAGAAAAATGACCCGAATTATCCGTCAGCCTTGCAGCAATATCTGGGCAAAGACGCCCCGGACACGATCACGGCTATAGGGAACCTCGACATCCTCAGCCATAACTCAACAGCCTTTTTTTGCTCGGCAAAATGTCCTGGCGATTTGATAGTAAAAACCTATGACATTGCGCAAATTTTAAGGGATGCCGGCATGACAACCATAAGCGGATTCCATTCGCCAATGGAACGTGAATGCCTCACAATACTTTTACGCGGCACCCAGCCCGTCATTATCTGCCCTGCCAGAAGTATCAACAACATGCGGATAAATAAAGAATACAAAAAACCCTTGAAAGACGGGCAACTGCTTTTTCTCTCCCCATTTGATGAAAATCAACAACGCATTTCTGCCAAGAGGTCCCATTACCGCAATCTTTTTGTGGCTGCCATGTCTTTGTCTTCCGTTATTTTCTTAGCCCATGCTGGCCCAGGCAGTAAGACAGAATCGTTTTGCAAGGAAATCCTCCCCTGGCAAAAACCAATTTATACATTTGAAAGTGATTACAATAAAAACCTTATTAAAATGGGTGCCCGGCCGGTAAACATGGAAAATATTTCCGAGTGGGCAAAGTTATTTGCAGCATATAATAAATAACCGCTGAAGAGAACGGCATGTTATTCCCATTTTCACGTTGTAAAAAATGGGAGACCAGAACGTCTGTTTGCAAATTATTTAATTATTACTTGAAATTTTAAATAGTTTTAAATAGTCTATAGTCACTGCGTTAATATTCCTTATTATTGTCAGAAATCAACCGTTTTATGAGGCTATTATGAAAGCAGAATTGAGCGGGATAAATATTGTAATGCTCGGCAGTTTTAACCCAAAGATATTTCAGCCAGCTTGGTTTGCAGCAAATGAACTTATAAGAAAACTTGAGGCTGAAGAAGCGGATACAGAAATTATTCATAATGATATTTCAATATTCCGCATTGGAGATTGGCTACGGTTGGCTGTTACAAGAGATCGATTTGATGCGTCAACTGAACAGGAAGCATATTTTGAAGTGTTAGTTGACTTTGTGCTGGGCACATTTAGCTTATTGTCTCATACACCGGCCGGCATTCTTGGAATTAATACATCTATGCATTACCGGGTAAAAACCGAAAAGTTTTGGCACGAGATAGGTGATAAGCTGGCCCCAAAAGAACCTTGGAAGTCATTAATGCGGGCTCCGGGGCTGACAAGAGTTGAAATGCAGGATATTAGGGTAGATGGCCCTAAAGGATATTTGAGAGTTCGGGTCGAACCATCGACTCGAATCACGCCTGGAATATTTATAAACACCAATGATCATTATGAAGTTGATGATCCTAAAAATGCTACGGGCTGCTCAGAATTAATGGAAATCCTTAATACCAATTGGAACAGTTCGATTTATGGTGTTGGAGACATAGCCAAAACAATCATTGGTTAAAAGGAGAAAATATGCAATTAGCAAGGTTTGAACAGTATGACCGGGAAAGAATTCGAATAGCTTCGGAGAATATCTATCTAAATGATGAAGAGGAAGGGGAAGTTGCTCCTTCGTTATACAAGGATCGCAAATGGAAAGTCATTACAAAACCGAATGTCACTTCATCCGACCAAATATCTTTTCAAGAATGCGGATTTATAGCTCTTCAAGATAAGGCATATGTTGATAGTAAAATTAATTCGTCCTATATAGATATTGACGATAAGTCTAATTTGCTTCAAAAAGAAATACCTGAGTCTCCTATTGTTTGGTATCCATTTAAATACCAAAGAGCTACACTGTTTACTTCGTTTATAAAATGGCGAGGTGTTGTTCTTAAAATCTATAAGGATTGTTTCCTATGCAGACTCGTTGATCAAGATGGCAATTCACCAGATGAAGAGGCAGAGATCCTACGGTCAGAAATATCTCACGAAGATTTACAATTAATTGATATTGGTGCTGTATTCTACTGGAGTATTGGATATCAAACAAATCCATCAGGTTCTCGCACCAGATCCTCGATTATCAGATTTCGGCGGCTTCCGGCTTGGAGATCTGAAGAGCTATCCGAGGCTCAAAAGAAGGCCGAAAAAACACTAATAACGCTTGGTATTACCTGATACAGATGTTGACACCGCCTCTTAAGGAAGAAGTTGAAATATCAATATTTGGTCCAGGATACGGAGAGTGTATTATAGTCCATATTGGTTTTAATGATTGGATAATTATTGATTCATGTATCAGCCCTTCATCAAAAGAACCATGTGCTATTGAATATTTATCCAGCATCGGAGTACCGTTAGACACAAGTGTAAAACTGGTTATCGCTACCCATTGGCATGATGACCACATTAGGGGGATCGGCAAAACTGTTAACTCCTGTTCAAATGCAACATTTGTATGCTCAGACGGGCTTTTAACAAAAGAATTTATCACATTTATAAAGGCCTATGGAGCAAGGCCTGTCTTGACTGAAGGCGTAAACGAATTCGATATTGTTTTAAAGTCGTTGGAAACTTCTCATAGAACGCCGAAATATGCCAGTGCAGAAAAAGCCCTTTGGAAAAGAAATGGACCAAATGGCAAGCCTCCTTGTTGCATTACAGCATTATCACCTGCTGATTTTGCAATACATTTAGCTAAGATTCAGCTAAAGGAACTTTTCCCACAAGAAAATACAACAAAGCGAGATGTTGTAGCGCCTCAACCAAACAATGTCGCTGTTGTTATTTGGCTTGAGATCGGAGATATTTGCCTGCTTCTTGGCTCTGACCTTGAAAATTCCCCAGACAAAAGACATGGATGGGCGGCTATTGTTGATTCAAACCTGCGTCCAGGAGGTATAGCTTCAGTTTTTAAAATTCCACATCACGGTTCTAAGAATGCCGATTTGCCAGAAGTGTGGCAGAAGATGTTGATAAAAAACCCTTTAGCGGTAATGACGCCATTTTCAAAAGGAAATGTCAGCCTGCCAACCCTTGAGGATATCAACAGAATTAAAAGCCAAACTTCCGAAGGTTATATTACAGCACCACCAAGAGTAAAACACGTTAAGAAGCCCAAAATAGTTGAACAATTTGTAAAGGGTGCCACCAAATCAATATACCAAGTTAATAGTTTTTTTGGTCACGTCCGTTTTCGAGCTGATTTAAAAAGCCAGCCTATAGACTGGAAAACAGAACTTTTTCAATCGGCCACTTCCCTTAATAGCTTGAAAGGGTAATTCTTAGATAGCCTGCCCCCCGTGAGACTTGCGAGACGCCCATTTGTAAATCACTTGTCGGCTTAGGATGTTGATAATATTGTAAAACATGACACATCATTATTCAAAACTAATTCGCAAAAAGCTGCGGGAGCTGGCCGGTCTTGCGCATAAGCGTGAATTGAATATGGCATTGGAAACTTTGGGCAGCCACTTTACCCAATGGCGCCGACAGGGAATCGACTGTTTCGAGCTGAATGATCGAATTCACAGCTTTCATCAAAAAACATCCCGTGAGCTATGAAAAACCTACTCTTCCATGGAAGACGACTTTCTCGTCTGCAAAGCGGTCAAGCTAGGTTTTTTGTCCAGGGAAGAAGTTCCGGAAAAAGTGGCTGAGGCCATCCTTTTGGACAGGCCTGTATTAGAACAAGGAACACATGTGGCCTTGAACAGTGAATAGCAGGTACTGATTTTTATAAAAAAGCAAATATAATGGCCGCTTATTTAATACCTTCGCCATAACTCAACAGCCTTTTTTTGCTCGGCAAAATGTCCTGGCAAAAACCAATTTATACATTTGACAGTGATTACAATAAAAACCTTATTAAAATGGGTGCCCGGCCAGTAAACATGGAGAATGTTTCCGGCTGGGCAAATTGGATTATGGCTTGAGGCTGATCCAACGCCGCCATGGATATTTAGAAGGATGGTTTTAAGAAATAAATCTCTGTGGATACCGTTTTGCGGGTCTTATGGGCATTCATGGCTGGAAGCAGATTGGGTCGGGTCTTCGAAGAGTTTGGCAAAGCGGACGATAGTGTTTTTTATTGCTGGTTACGATAGGAATACCAGGAGGACATTCGAGGCAAATAATTATATCGGCCATTTTCGCGTAACACCGCGTGCCATAGGCTTCAATCGTTTTACCCTTTAGTATGGCTTGGGCTGCTTTTCGAAATTCCTCTAATTCGGTACGAACGTTCTTTTTTATGCCACTCGGTATTTTCATGTTGGCAACCGCTTCAATGTCCGCCCTGCGTTCTTTCCAAAAAGAAATTATTTTGCACTCCGGCCTTTCCTTTTTGCTGCATTTTGAGGGCAGCTTGAACGTCCCGTATCTGTCTGTTACTTGTGGTGAAGTTTCTATAATATTTTCGGCTGTCATTCGGCACCCAGCACCGTCCAAAAGAGGGCGTTGCAAACCTTTAAAAAAGAGTCGCTCAAGCGTATACCGTATATCATTCTCAAGGCGTTGAATTGCTTCTTCTAAGGATTCAAAAGGCATTTCATGCAGGCGGGCGATTACATCCAAAGCTCTACGTAATTTTCGCGGCTTGTACCGAAGTTCATAAAACCTTGGCAAGCGTTTGAGCGCCGTGGCAAAATCTTCTTGTCTTTCAAGAGAATTTACAAAAACAGTGTGGCAAATTATGGTATCATAAAGAAATGTTCGCCGAAATTCATCCCAAACATAGGTAGAACTAAGAAGTGTTTTGTCCTGGCATACCCCGTCAATGAATTCTATTGTTTCCGGTAAGCCGAAAACACGCTCAGCCGCAGCCGTAGTTTCCAGAAAGACGGCCTCCCCCGTCTCCCAAGTCGCAGAATCCACCTTACTTGCCACTGCTATTCATCTTTTCCTGATCCCCACGCGGTAGTGACCACGGACGGAGGCCAGCATCAAATAATTTGTCGGTTATAGAGAACAATTCTTCCTTCGTCATCGAGTCAGACAAATTCGCAACGACATTACTAGTGGCCTCAGCCATTTTTTTTGACGTGTCCTCCGGTCCCGTGAACCGTACGCAGTCGTGAATGTCTACAATAACCCGAAAAAAAGAACTCTTCGGTTTATCTTTCGCCTCCGTTCTTAAGACGCGAAGGGCTGCGCACAGATCAGTATGCCGTGCGCATCGGGTCATCAGGTCGTCAAAGCCGGCAAATAAAGCCTCGGCGGCAACTACAACCGCTTCCAATTCTTCATGGAACCGACCTTTTCCCTCAATTGAAGGCTCAAAGATGACGGAATTGGTGCGCCCAAACTGTTCGGCAAATAATAAACTATTTTCGAGACCAGCCCTTTCTGGATCTAAAGTTTTGGGATCATACCCGGAAAACACCTTCAAGTAGTTTTCTATGTTTTGAAGCCTCTGCTCCCAAGGGGTAATACCTTTTTCACCAAAAAACATGCTCCGATGGACACTACCTAATTTTTCTATGTTCCTGGCCTTAGCCATGATTATCCTCGTCCGTGGTACTATGAATCAGCTTTCTCCAGTGCCTTTAATATTTTTGTAAGGTCGTTAATAAGTCCTTTAATTTCATTAGAATGCAAATCAAAAGTTAAGCTCTTGTTCTTTGTCTCAAAAAATGGTGGAAAAATGAAAAACTGTTTACCTCTCTCCAACTCCCCTGCTTTGGTGTGCCATAACCGAACAGTGGCGTAGCGCAGGTGCTTCAAGTCGCCCCAATGCCTGTCTCTCTCTTTTGTATTAATTTCCCACTCGACCGACTGAAGTACACTATTTTTTGAAGAATGCTTGACACGCGACCAATCTTCAATAACAGGGGTGACCAAGACCTTCCTGGTTTCCTCCATGATGACCTCAGCCTCCTTGCGTGCCGTCTTTGAACCAAACAAATGAGGCGCAAAGGCAAGAACTATTTCCCCGGAAAGAGCACCTTCCAAGCCTGAAGTAATTTCTTTAGATAAAAGCCTTCGGAATTTTTCTCGCTTCTTTTCGTCCCAGTTGTCGAGATTTTCGAAGTTTTCCTCATCTACCCTAAAAACCACATCATAAGGATATCGCAATTCAAGACCTATTACGCCATCATCCATAAGC
>JAUWOH010000370.1 GCA_030612225.1 Desulfobacteraceae bacterium | reverse complement strand
AACCATCGCTCTTTCCACTATGATCTGTAATGATCTTGTTATGCCGGTGCTGCTGCGTCTCCAATTTATTAATCTTGCCGGACGTGGTGACTTGAGCAGCTTTCTTTTATTTATTCGCCGGGGGAGTATCATACTGGTACTACTTTTTGGTTATGCTTATTTTCGTTTGATCGGTGAATATTATACCCTGGTTTCCATTGGGCTTGTCTCATTTGCTGCTGTTGCACAGTTTGCCCCGGCTATTTTGGGGGGTATATTCTGGAAAGGCGGGACGCGATCCGGTGTATTAAGCGGGCTGGTTCTAGGTTTTCTGGTCTGGGCATACACCCTTGTTTTTCCTTCCCTGGTACAGGCAGGATTTTTGCCTGAAAAGTTCATTACCGAGGGTCCTTTTAGCCTTGAGCTGCTTAGACCTTTTCAACTGTTCGGCCTCCAGGGCTTTGATCATATCACACATGCAGTTTTCTGGAGTATGCTTATCAATATTACAGCTTACATAGGAGTCTCTATTTTCAGTCGTGCAAGCGCAATTGAACATACTCAGGCCGCTTTTTTCGTAGACGTGTTTAAGTATTCGGAAAAGTATGAAAAATCATCTTTCTGGAGAGGAACAGCATCCATTACCGACCTTACATCCCTTTTAAAACGTTTTTTGGGAGAACAAAATACAGATAAAGCATTATCCGCTGCCGCTTCGCATAATATCAACTGGAAAGAAGGTTTAACGGCTGATGCCGATATGGTCAGTTATTCCGAAAAATTGCTGGCAGGGGCTATAGGTTCGGCCTCGGCACGTGTTATGGTATCATCTGTTGTTAAAGAAGAACCCCTTGGTATAGACGAAGTGATGGATATTCTTGATGAAACACGGGTGATTATTGCATACAGCCATGAACTGGAAAGAGCAACAGCTGAACTTAAAGCCGCTAATCAACGCCTGAAGGAACTTGATAGATTAAAAGACGAGTTTATCTCAACGGTCACACATGAATTGCGCACCCCACTGACATCTGTGCGATCTATATCAGAAATACTTTATGATAATCCTGATATTGATGCAGCACAGCAAAAAAACTTTTTAGGAATTATTATCAAGGAAAGCGAGAGGTTAACCAGGCTTATCGTTCAGGTGTTGGATTTCCAGAAGATCGAATCAGGCAGGATGGAATGGGAAATTTCCCGGGTTGACTTTAGAGAAATCATTAAAGATGCTATTTTGGCTACAAGTCGTTTGATACAGGATAAAAAGGTTAAGATTGAATCCAACCTGCCCGATTCATTTCCTTTGATTGATGGAGATAAAGATCGGTTGATTCAGGTTATGGTAAATCTTATTTCCAATTCAATAAAATTCTGCGACAGTGACCAGGGTGTTATATCCATAAATCTTACAGCTAAATCAGATCATCTGAAAGTCGATGTGAGAGATAACGGAATCGGAATCAGCCGGAAGGACCAGAAGATTATCTTTCAGGAATTTCAGCAGGTTAAAGATACTTCTACGGGACGTCCGCCGGGAAGCGGCCTTGGACTTGCAATTACCAAGAAAATTATCGATTTTCATAAAGGAAATATCAGGGTCAAAAGCAAACCCGGAAAAGGTTCAACCTTTTCGTTTAAATTGCCGCTTTAGCATTCCAGGTTAAAGTTTCATGGGTTCAAGGTTCACGGTTAATAACCACCGAACCCCTTTTCCTTTTCCCTTAAACCACGGGTTATGCCAGTGCGAATAATATGATGAGAAAATATTGAACGGCAGAGCAAAGCGTTTTTTGAACATCCAACATCGAACATCGAACGTTGAACATCGAATGATGAAATCGCTTCGCTCCGCCGTTTTATAAAAATAGCGATAATACCTTATTCAAAATTCGATGTTGGACGTTCGATGTTGGACGTTCATAGCCTTTTTTTCTTCTTCGCCTGCAGCTTCAGGCTACGCTCTAAGCTACGCCCCGACGAGACGCCCGGCAAGCGAGTATTCAGCATGCAGAATCCCGTATCCAGTTCAATATTTCTTTCGAGCATAAAAGGTTTTTCTTGAGGCAAGTCTGGCTTCTTTTAAAGTGTGTATCCCCTGTTTTGCCAGAAGCGGAATTAATTTAAGAAAAATCTCACCTGCTGCAATAGCATCACCTAAGGCTGTATGCCTGCCGACAATACTTACCCCCAATCTTTCAGCTATCGCTTCCAGGTTGTGATCTTCCTGAAAAGGATGAACAACAGAAGAAAGAAGCAGAGTATCCAATACAGGATTCGAGAATTTAACACCTGTCTTTTCCTCTTTTACCTGCAACATGCGCATATCAAATGCTGCATTGTGTGCAACAAGGATAGTATCTTCAGAAAATTTGTGAAATAAAGGAAGTACTTTTTCGATGTAGGGCTGGTTATGAAGCATCTCAGGTTTAATGCCATGTATCTGTATCGATTCAAAAGGCAATGATCGTCTGGGATCTATTAACTGATCGAAATTTTCTTCATTCAGCAGATTGCAATTTATAATACGTATGGCTCCGATTGAAATTATTTCATCTCCTTGAGAAGGATTCAAGCCGGTTGTTTCCGTATCAAAAACAGTATATGAAAGTTCATCTAAAGAGCGGTTATCCAGCTTAGTATTTTGTCCAGGCTGGTTAAACAGATCGAAGTCATAAAATTCCGGTCTGCTTTCAGGCAGAATTGTCGGGCTTGATAAATGTTTCGGCTCTGAAACTTCGACGGCCGGAAACAGTAATCTAAGATAAGATTTACTTGGATCTTTACATGAATAAGACCAGATCTCTCCATTATGATGTTTGATGACTTCTTTTAAAGTTAAAGGTATGCTTTCATTTTCAATGGAAATAAACTGTTCATCCCACTTTTTAAGCATTTCAATTTTAACAGGACTGCCATGCCACATCAGATCAAGATTAATAAACCGATCTTTCTTTTCAAATATGCAGTCAAACTCTTTAACATCAGTCTCTTTTTTTAACTTATTCAGTAAAAAAAGCGTGGCTAAAATGATCGAGTAACTATCCACCTGAATTCTGATTTTTTCGCTGCATTTTTCTATATTAATTTGAATGTCAAGCCGCTCTTTGGTTTTTCGTTTGATAGCCTCAAGCATGTCTTGAGCCTTCATTTGAACCAGCGGCCACCTGGTGCGAATACGGGAAACAGAATCTGAATCAGTTTTGTCGACTATCTTACCGATTATTAGCGATTCTTTATGTATAATTTTTCTGAAAATATCGAGTTGAAACCTGTCCATATCCGGAAATTCACGGATCGCTTCAATAGCTGCACGTACACTGGCAAGTGATCCCCTGATTCCCCTTCTTAGAGATTGTAAAAGAGAATCTATCCTGCTGTCGGATTCAAATTGCTGTGTTATATCGTGAAGTGTAAGGATAAAACCTTTAAACTCCTTATGATTATTGAGAATAGGAACTGTCTCAACACGTAGAAGACGGTCTTTTTTATCTGCAACAACAAAATAAGAAGCTGTGTCGGTTTCTCTGCGCTTTAATTTGTCGGCAATCTCGTCTACGGCATGTACAATGAGATTTTTATCAATTATGCCGAAAACCGACCTCCCAAGTCCAATAAAACGACCCGATTCATTTCCGCCCAAAGTTTCATGAAAG
>JAUWOH010000340.1 GCA_030612225.1 Desulfobacteraceae bacterium | reverse complement strand
ATAGTTCAAGGGTTCACGGTTCAAGGTTAAAGCTTGAGGCAACCAACCGTGAAACTTGAATCTCAACAACCTGAACTAGTAACCTTAAATTAACAATTTTAATAGGAGATAATAATTATGAAACCAGAAGATATATGGGTGATAGTTCTTGTCGTCTTTTCAGTCCTGTTCACTGCATCATTCGGATGGGGACTGTGGGGTTAGAATACTCATCTAATTAAAACGATGTAACTATTCAGGTTCGAGGGTTTACAATTTACGTGAACTTTGAAACGTGAACCTGACAACCTGAGTAGTAACAAAAAGATAAGGGAAAAATTTCTGTCGGAAAAATTTAATTATTTTTCCGACAGAAATAATCACTTTCATAAAGCTTTTTATATTCCATTCTCCACTGGTGGAATCAATATGCAGTTTTCTTGCTTAGGGTTCGCACAAAATTAAGTTTACATTTTAGGCGCATGGATTCATATCGGATTTTATCGATCCGAGGCTTCAGGTAAGCGTAGACTCCTAAACCACAGGAATAGCCAGCTATTTCGAGGAGTTTGGAGTTGAGGATCGGGTAAATCCGGCCTGAATCCTGGATGTGCCGCGAAGCAAATGTCCTTGGGGTACATAAAATGTGAAGTTAACTTTTCGCGAGCCCTTAGATAAGAATGCGCACCTCCCGGAAATTTACCATCATTAATAAATCACTATCATGCTTAAGGAGGATATACTATGACCAACCCGTATGATGAGGCTTTTGAAAAATCTATTAAAGACCCGGACAGTTTCTGGGCGGAAGCGGCTGAGGATTGCCACTGGTACAAAAAATGGGATAAGGTGCTGGACGATTCCAACAAACCGTTTTACCGGTGGTTTACAGGCGGTGAAATCAACACATGCTACAACGCACTTGATTTTCACATTGAAAACGGACTTGGTGATCAGGATGCCCTGATTTTTGACAGTCCTGTCACAAATACTATAAAAAAATATACCTATAATGAACTACGGGATGAGGTGGCTAAATTTGCCGGCGTACTTGCTTCCCTTGGGGTAAAAAAAGGAGACCGGGTCCTTATTTATATGCCTATGATTGCAGAATCGGCAATTTCAATGCTGGCTTGTGCTCGTATTGGCGCTGTTCATTCAGTAGTTTTCGGAGGGTTTGCAGCAAATGAACTGGCTGTACGAATTGATGATGCAAAGCCAAAAGTAATTGTTTCCGCATCCTGCGGAATTGAAGTTGCTAAAATCATATCTTACAAGCCCCTCCTTGACGCGGCCATAGACATGGCAACGTCAAAGCCTGAAAAATGTATTGTCTTACAACGCCCCATGGAAACAGCAAGCATGGTAGAAGGCCGTGACCTTGACTGGAACGATATAATGGCAGATGCAAAACCCCATGACTGTGTTCCTGTTGCCGCTACCGATCCTCTTTATATTTTATATACATCAGGTACCACAGGTATACCAAAGGGTGTTGTGCGGGACAACGGGGGACATGTGGTAGCACTTAAATGGTCAATGAAAAATGTATATAATGTTGACCAGGGAGATGTATACTGGGCTGCATCTGATGTGGGTTGGGTAGTAGGACACTCTTATATAGTGTACGGGCCGCTTTTTAAAGGTTGTACTACAATACTATTTGAAGGCAAACCTGTAGGTACTCCTGATGCCGGTGTGTTCTGGCGTGTAATATCAGAACATAAAGTAAAAACAATGTTCACAGCTCCCACAGCGTTCAGGGCTATTAAACGCGAAGATCCCACTGCTGAATTGATGAAAAAATATGATCTTTCAAACTTTAAAGCCCTTTTCCTTGCAGGTGAACGGCTTGACCCTGACACACTCAAATGGGCTGAAAAAAATATCGGATGTCCTGTTATCGACCACTGGTGGCAGACTGAAACAGGTTGGGCCATTTGTGCAAACTGCCTTGGTATTCATCACTTTCCTGTCAAAGAAGGTTCGCCCACAAAACCGGCTCCGGGATGGGACGTTAAAGTGGTCGATTCGAACAACAATCTTGTAAAGCCTGGTGAAATAGGTGCTTTGGTTGTTAAGTTACCACTTCCTCCTGGAACACTTCCCACCCTGTGGAACAACGATGAAGCCTATATTAAGGCATACCTTGAAGAGTTTCCAGGGTATTACAAGACTGCTGATGCAGGTTTTATTGATGAAGACGGATATGTCTTTGTTATGGCCCGAACAGATGACATAATTAATGTTGCCGGTCACCGTTTATCAACAGGTGGCATGGAAGAAATTTTGTCCGACCATCCTGACGTTGCTGAATGTGCTGTACTCGGTGTTGATGATAAGCTGAAAGGACAAATTCCTATTGGATTTCTTGTTCTCAATGCAGGAGTTGACCGCAGCCATGATGAAATTATAAAAGAAGTAGTTCAAATGGTACGGGATCGAATAGGACCTGTTGCTTCCTTTAAAATCGCTACAGTGGTCAAACGTCTTCCAAAGACCCGTTCAGGGAAGATCTTAAGGGGTACAATCCAAAAAATCGCAGACAATAAGGAATGGAAGCTGCCTGCGACAATCGATGATCCTGCAACTTTAGATGAAATGGAAGAAGCCCTGGTTAAAATCGGCTTTGCAAAGGCTAGAAAATAGTTTTGATGATCGTATTTTTATGTTTTTTACCAGAAATAAATATGGTATATATTATAGTCGGCACATAATGAAAGTCTTGTGCCGGCTATTTTTATTTGCAATTGTTTAGCGTATTCAAATGAACATTATTTGAATATTGAAGGTAGAATAAGGAATTTCGAATTAAGGTAACATTTTAATATTTTGAAAAACCGGATTACCTGAATGTTCATTTGAGCATATTTTTATAGTGGTTCAAAATGCGCTAACAAAATTAGTTTTTCCAGAAGCTAAAATAAGACACTGTTTTAGACGTTATAAATTAACCCATTAAAGGCTTCCTGCCATGCCGAAAAAAATACTTATCGTAGATGATGAACCTAGCATTATCGTGCCTTTACAGTTTTTAATGGAACAAAACGGCCATGATGTAATGGTAGCGTTTAGCGGTGAAGAGGCAATGGAAATCATTACTGAAAAAAAGGTTGACCTGATACTGCTCGATATTATGCTGCCGGTCATTGATGGTTTTGAAGTATGTCAGCGGGTCCGTGAAAACCCCCAGTGGAATAAGATAAAAATTATCCTTTTAACTGCTCTTGGAAGTGACGCAAATGTAGAAAAAGGTTTGGCCCTTGGAGCGGATGCTTACATTACAAAACCTTTTTCTAATATTGAAGTAGTTGATAAAGTTAAAGAACTACTTGAAGAATAAAAATGAAGCAAAATAATAAATTTATGTGGTTTGCAGTAGTTTCTATTGCATTTACCTTACTTTTTATAACCAGTGTTGCTTTTTTATTCTGGCACCAGCTTTTACCTGAAGAGCAGATTTTTTTGACTAAACTTTTAAAGCAGAAATTTTTGTATATATTTACAGCTGTTTTTCTATTACTGGCTGGCCTGGGATTCGCTCTTGACTGGGTGTTTCGTTTTTACATTCTTCCTCTGGACAAAATTACTGAAGAAACCATATTGATCAATTCGGTCAACCAATCCCATCGTATTCATCCTGAAGGAAGCGGGGTAGTAGTGCGTCTTGCCAAAGTTATTAACGAATTGGCAGAACACTTTGAAGAACTACAAAACAACATAGAAAAAAGAATCCGGCAGGCAAAATCAGAATCCGAAGAAGAAAAAAATATTCTGGCAGCAATAATGGCTGAATTGCCTGAGGGTGTATTAATCTGTAACAGGGAAGGGCAGATTATCTTATACAACAAACGGGCCAAAAGGTTCCTTATAGGAGATAAGGATAACAGCTTTCATGAAACTTTGGGCGGAAATGAATCGGGTCGTTTTATTGGACTTGGGAGGTCGGTTTTCGGCATAATTGATAAAAATCTCATTGTACATGCCGTAGACGAGATTGCCGACAAATTAAAGCGCAGAGAAACCGACAC
>JAUWOH010000436.1 GCA_030612225.1 Desulfobacteraceae bacterium | reverse complement strand
TTGTTGATATCCTAAAAAAACCTGGTGATGAGAGGTTAGTTGAAAAAGCCAGGGAAAAAGTAAGTGAGCTTTGCAGGGCTTTTCCGCTTTATGAGGAGTATGATTTTTGAATCCCAATTTGGGTCTGTTTGAAAAGGAGGTTTAGCACTTAAATGTCCGTAAATGGAGATCGCCCTTCGTGGGAAACTTATTTCATGGATATTACTACGCTTGTGGCAAAGCGATCCACATGTTTAAGACGAGCTGTCGGCGCCATAATAGTAAAAGATAAAAGAATTTTGTCAACCGGCTATAATGGAGCGCCAAGCGGCATAAGACATTGTATTGACGTAGGGTGTTTGCGGGAGCAGATGAACGTTGCATCCGGGGAAAGGCATGAGTTGTGCCGAGGTATTCATGCAGAACAAAATGCCATTATTCAGGCAGCATTCCATGGTGTTTCAATAAAAGATTCAACTCTTTTTTGCACAAATCTTCCGTGTTCAATATGTGCTAAAATGATTATTAATGCGGGATTAAAAACAATTTATTACAAAGACGGGTATGCGGACTCCATGTCCGAAGAAATGCTGAAAGAAGCGGGTGTTGAAGTGATTAAACTTAACGATCTAGTAAAAAGTATCACCGATGGTTAAGTAGGTTCCATATACCCCCGCTAAAAATCAGCGGAATAAAAAGGCGCAGTGGTTTTTAGAGACGAGGCAATACAAGTAGTATGCCGAGTTTCTGAAAAACCGCTGCAACGCAGTAGATGGAACTTTCTGCGACGCCATCAAACTTAACAATAGCAAGCAGGGGGAGAATAAATGAAATGTCCGTTTTGTGGAGAAATTGACAACAAGGTTATAGATTCCCGGCTAAGCAAAGACAGCAATGTCATTCGCAGACGCAGGGAATGTCTTGAATGCAGCAGAAGATTTACTACTTATGAACACATAGAAGAAATTCCCATTATGATTATCAAGAAGGATGGGCGGCGAGAAGTTTTTTCTCGCGACAAGATTCGTTCCGGCATTAAAAAGGCTTGTGAAAAAAGAAACATAAGTATGAATGTCATCGAAGATTTTATAGACGACCTGGAGCGCGATCTAAGGGAAACCGGGGAAAAAGAGATTCCTTCTACAGACCTTGGTGAAAAGATTATGATAAAACTCCATGAGATGGACGATGTTGCATATGTAAGGTTTGCATCTGTTTACAGAGAATTTAAGGATGTAAACGATTTCGTTTCAGAACTCAAGGGCCTTCTGAGCAAACAGTGAAGAAGATTGATGACAAAGCATTCATGAAAATGGCCTTAGACCTTGCAGTAAAGGGCCGTGGCTTTACTTCACCGAATCCAATGGTCGGCGCTGTTGTTGTTAAAGACGGCATTGTCGTTGGATCGGGATATCATGAAGCTGTTGGGAAGGCTCATGCAGAAGTTAACGCAATCAAAGATGCCGGGAATTCAGCAAAAGGAGCAACTCTCTATGTAACTCTTGAACCCTGCAATCATCATGGACGGACACCTCCCTGCACTGAAAAAATCAAAGATGCAGGTATCCGCAGAGTCGTAGTGGCCATGAAAGATCCCAACCTCGATGTAAAAGGGGGCGGTATCGATTATTTAAAAAGACAAGGCATTGATATTTCTTCTGGCTTGTATGAAGACAGGGCCAAAAGACTGAATGAAGCATATATAAAATACGTCAAAACAAAACGCCCGTTCGTTATTATAAAATGTGCCGCAACACTGGACGGAAGAATTGCAACGAGAACAGGGGATTCCAGATGGGTGTCGGGTGAAGAATCAAGGATGTTTGTTCACAGGCTCAGACACACTGTCGATGCAATTATGGTGGGGATCGATACCGTCAAAAAGGACAACCCGAGATTAACAACCCGTATAGAAGGCATGAAGGGGCAAGACCCCATAAGAATCATCCTTGATACGCATCTTTCCATTTCCAAAGATGCCAAAATATTGCACCTTGATTCCGATTCTGATACAATCATTGCAACTGGAGCATCTGCTTCAAAGGACAGAAAGGCGGCAATAGAAAAAAAAGGCGTTAGGATTCTTGAATCTTCTGTTAAAGACGGACTTATCGATCTTGATATTCTGATTGAGAGTCTTGGGGGTTTAGGTATCACAAGTCTTCTTATTGAAGGCGGAAGCCGTGTAATCGCTTCATCCCTTTCAGCACGGATTGTTAACAAGGTTATCTTTTTTTACGCTCCCAGGATCCTGGGCGGGGATGATGGTGTTCCAATATGCGCTGGAGCCGGCCCGGAGTTAATGAGTGAATCAATTCCGTTAAAAGATATCAATGTCCGGCGATTCGGCGATGATGTCATGATCGAAGGGTATATTGATACATGTTCACAGGAATTATAGAAGGTTCTGGAATCATTTCAGGAATAAAGCCGTCCGGGCAGAGCAGACGCATGGCTATTAATGCCGACCATGAACTTGATAATACAAAAATTGGCGACAGCATAGCGGTAAATGGTGCATGCCTGACCGTAGTATTTTGCAGTGGAAGACGGTTTGAAGTGGATGTTTCCCCTGAAACTGTTGCAAAGACAACCCTGGGCAAAGCAAAAACCGGAGACCGTGTAAACCTTGAAAGAGCCTTGCGTATTTCAGACAGAATAGATGGGCATCTTGTTTCAGGACATATCGACGGTATCGGAACAATAAAAAGTAGAAAGACTGAAGAAAACGCATTCATTTTTACTTTTAATATACCAAAGTCGGTTGCGTATTATATAATAAAAAAAGGTTCAGTTGCCGTGGACGGTATCAGCCTGACTGTTAATGAATGCGATCATGAAAGCTTTCAGGTGAGCATTATTCCGCATACGGCAAAGCTGACTACTCTTGGCTTTAAAAAAATATCGGA
>JAUWOH010000371.1 GCA_030612225.1 Desulfobacteraceae bacterium | reverse complement strand
CATGGGGCTTTACGACGGAGTTCTTATAAAAGATAATCATATAGCTGCCTGTGGTGGAATAACAGCTTCGATAGAACGTATACGCAGTAAAATATCGCATCTTGTGAAGGTAGAAGTTGAAGTATCTACCATAGATGAAGTAAAGGAAGCAATAGCGGCCGGTGCAGATGTGATCATGCTGGACAATATGAGTATTAAGCTGATCAAAGAATCGGTAGTATTAATCGGTGGTCGTGCTATAGTTGAAGTTTCGGGGGGGGTTAAAAAAGACAATATTATCCGGCTGGCAGATATCGGTGTAGATCTTATCTCTGTAGGGGCTTTTACGCATTCTGCGAGAAGCATGGATATAAGCATGCGAATTGAGTAGATCAACCAACAAATAACCGGCAGATTTAGATGATTCCCATCCGCGACACCATTCCTACAAAAAACTACCCGGTTGTCAATAATACAATCATCGGTATCAATGTTGTCATATTTTTGCTGCAAATGACGCAGGGCCCGGGACTGGACCGCTTTATTTATATTTATGGCCTTGTTCCAGCCCGGTTTTCCGTCCCTCAAATCGCTTCTTATTTTACACCAGGACAGCAACTTTTTTCCATAGTTTCCTTTATGTTCTTGCATGGAGGATTCTTGCATCTTCTCGGAAATATGTGGACTCTATATATATTCGGTGACAATGTAGAGGACAAACTTGGTCATTTGCGATACATCGTGTTTTACCTCCTATGTGGTGTGGCATCAGGCATTTCCCATCTTTTGTTAAACCTAAATTCGAATATTCCGACTATCGGAGCAAGCGGCGCCATAGCAGGCATAATGGGGGCCTATTTTATTCTACATCCCAAATCAAAAATCTTAACTCTAATCCCCATCATATTTATTCCCTGGTTTGTTGAGATACCTGCTTATTTTTTTCTTGGGTTCTGGTTTGTCCTTCAGTTCCTGAATGCTGCGTGGAGCCATGGAGATATGAGCGGTATTGCATGGTGGGCGCATATCGGAGGATTTGTTTTTGGAATAATTTTTTTAAAACTCTTTCTCTTATTGCCGTCTGCAGGGGTTACAGAAAGAATGCGTCAGGTAACAGCAAAGAAAAAAACACACCGTCTGCAGGTTATACGTCCTGTCGCACCGGGTAATGATTCTCATCTTTATGGCAAGATTGCAATTACGCCTTTCGAAGCTCTTGCTGGTACCAGCAAGATTGTGAACATCCCATGGGGATTCCATAAAAGACTTGTGAGAGTTTCGATCCCACCTGGTATAAAAGAAGATACAAAACTTCGCTTAAAGGGGCTTGGCAGGCTGACAGCTGGTGGGCAAAAAGGAGATTTGTTTTTAAGGGTGATTTTCAAGTCATGACGGTTTCGTAAAAAGTATCACCGATGGTGCCCGCAGGAAATGCTCTTGGGGTGCAAGGCGCAGTAGATGTGACTTTCTACGACGCCATCAATTATGAAGTTTCCTCTGCGGTAAGAGAGGTTACCTTATTCCGTCCTTTTCCTTTTGAAAGATACATTGCTTTATCTGCCCGCTGTATAAACTCTGACAGTTGTTCATCCGGGGAATACTCCGTAACACCAATACTTATGGTTATTTGTGCTTCTTTTCCCTGCTTAGGAATAAAATTTTCAGCCTTTAAAGCAGATTTTATCCTCTGCGCAACAGTATGGGCTTCCTCACAGCTTGTTTCAGGCAGAATAACAGTAAACTCTTCCCCGCCATACCTATAGGCACTATCCAGCTTTCTAAGACATGATTTAATTAATTGAGCAATTCTAACCAGCGCCTTATCCCCTTCAAGGTGGCCATAAGTGTCATTGTACTTCTTAAAATGATCTATATCCATAAGCAATAATGCAAGGGAGCGCTTATAACGGTTGAACCTGTCGACTTCCACTTCGAGCTGGCTGTAAAAGGATCTTGAATTGTGGAGCTTGGTAAGACCATCTGTTATTGCAAGCTTTTGAAGTCTTTCCATCATCCGGCCACGATCTGTTGCGAGTTCTCTTTCTGTTAAGACTTTTTTCAATCTAAGCAACAGCTCTTCAAAACGAACAGGCTTAATGATAAAATCACTTGCGCCCATTTTGATTGCTTCTTCGTAGGAATAAATGTCACTATAGCCCGTTATAACGATAACATCACTATCATATTCTTTCCTTATAAGCTCGGTAAGCTCAAATCCACCCATTTCAGGCAGCATTATATCGGTGATTACAACTTGTATACTGTTTGTTTTTAAAATATCAATTGCTTCTTCTGCGCTTGCAGCCTCAAAAGAATTGTACCCTGACAGCTTAATAAATTCGTTCATAGGGTGTCTTACAGTGGACTCGTCATCAACAATTAATATGTTAACATTCATTTTTAATTAGTCCGCAGTTGTTCTTCAGTTTATTAGGGGCTTGACATTAAGTACAACAATTTGATAAAAGCAGTTTCCTTTTACTAAGTTACTAATATATCAGCAAACATAGGTTGTGTCAACAGACTTTTTTATGCTTTTTAGCTTACCAGCTATAAGCTTTTCCTGCTTGTTCTGAACAGGTTTTATCTTTCATAATTTGACGGTCTCATAACATGTCAAAAAATTTTCTTCCATAAAATATTTTAAGTTTTAACTATTTGATAAAACAAACAATGACATTAACCTAACACTTAAAACTTAAAGCTTGATGAATTCGACTTTTTACGAATTCAACAGGCTTTGTGAGAACAAAACTTAAATGAAAAATATCAGAAATTTCAGCATTATTGCACACATTGATCATGGTAAATCAACCCTGTCTGATCGCCTTATTCAGTCTACGGATATTGTGTCTGACCGAGATTTCCAGGATCAAATCCTTGACACCATGGATATCGAGCGTGAAAGGGGCATAACAATAAAGAGCCAGACCGTTTGCCTGCCTTATAATGCTGAAGATGGCCGGATCTACTCTCTTAACCTGATTGACACCCCCGGTCATGTTGATTTTACTTACGAAGTTTCCCGAGCCCTTGCTTCCTGTGAAGGAGCGCTGCTTTTGATAGATGCCAGTCAGGGCGTTGAAGCCCAAACCCTTGCAAACCTTTATCTTGCCATGGAACATGACCTTGAGATTATTCCTGTTATAAACAAAATCGATCTTCCGTCAGCAGATATTGAAAGAGTCAAAAAGCAGATAGAAGAAGACCTCGGGCTTGACCCTGAAACTGCTATCCTCGCATCAGCTAAAGAAGGAACAGGAATCGAGGATGTGCTGGAAACTATTGTAATAAATCTTCCGGCACCAGTGGGAAACACAGAGGCTCCTCTTGAGGCATTGATATTTGATTCTCATTACGATCCTTACAGGGGCACCATCATAAGTTTCAGAATATTTCAGGGAAAAATAAAACCAGGTGACAGCATCATGTTTATGTCCAACAGGGCTGTTTATAAAGTTGAGGAGGTAGGAATCTTTCAAATTGTCCGGATGCCTCAAAAGGAGCTTTCTGCTGGCCAGGTTGGCTATTTAATCGCAGGTATAAAGACGGTCAGTGATACCCGGTGCGGAGATACGATTACATTAAAAGACCAGCCGGCCGAAACGCCCATGCCTGGATTTAAGGAAGCAAAACCTGTAGTTTTCTCATCGATT
>JAUWOH010000299.1 GCA_030612225.1 Desulfobacteraceae bacterium | reverse complement strand
AGGGTGGTTGCCGTTGCAGATGTTTATGATGCCCTGACAACAAAACGATTTTACAAAGAGGCTTTTACGCACGAAAAGTCCAAGGGAATTATTATCAGTTTGAAAGGGAGTCATTTTGACCCGGATGTAGTGGATGCTTTTCTGGCTAATGAAAAAAACTTCAGCATGATATGTGCGGCAAAGCGCACTGAAGAAATGGCCCTTCTGGAACAACCTGAGCAGACATCTTTGCAATAGATAAAAAGCAAAGCCTGGCCGCTCCATAAAAATTCCTCTTATTCTTTACGTAACATTCCCTGTTTACCGGTATCTGCAACGTTAAATATATAAATGAATATATATTCAGCGCTTTCCAAATGTTTCGGCAATAATTTTAAATGTTAATTCTAATAGGCAGGCATAATTTAAAATTTTAAAACTAACTGATATTTAAGTAAAATTTAAATATTTAAATTATTATTTACAGGCAAGGAATTTTCTTGACATGCAAATAACCTTTCTGATAAATGAATGAATATTCATTCATATATCGTTAATAATTTATCCAGGAGGTAATTATGAATAGAAAAATCAGATCGGCCGCGGTTATCGGTTCAGGAGTTATGGGGGGAGGAATAGCTGCCCTTCTGGCTGGAGCCGGCGTTAAGGCTCTATTACTAGACATCGTTCCATTTGATTTGAAAGATGATGAGAAAAATGACCCTGCAGCACGAAACCGGATAGCAAAAGCCGGACTTGATACGGTTCTTATGTCTATGCCGTCCCTTCTTATGCAGAAAAAGGATGTCGATCTCATTTCAATCGGCAACCTTGAAGATGATTTCGATAAACTGGCGGATTGTGACTGGATTGTTGAAGTCGTTGTTGAGAACCTGAAGATCAAACAAGATCTTTTCAAACGGATAGAACCTGTAAGAAAAAAAGGTTCAATTGTCTCTTCCAATACATCCGGGATTCCTTTAAAGGCAATGTCGGAGGGGTTGAGCTCTGAGTTCCGTCAGCATTTTCTGGGGACTCATTTTTTTAACCCTGTAAGGTATATGAAACTTCTTGAGATTATTGCAGGTGAGGAAACACTACCTGAAATTGTTGAATTCATGGCAGACTACGGGGAAAGGATTCTTGGTAAGGGGATTGTATGGGCAAAGGATACTCCCAACTTTGTGGGGAACAGAATCGGGGTTCAAGGAATTGTAAAGGCTATGCAGCTCATGCTTGAAGATGGGCTTACAATTCCCGAAGTTGATGCGCTTTTCGGTCCGGTCATGGGAAGGCCGAAAACAGCAATGTTTAAAACTTCCGACCTAGTCGGTCTCGACACAATGGGGCATGTTGCCAAAAACACCTATGATCTGGTGAAAGATGACGAGGCCAGGGAAAGCTTTGTAATACCCGAATTCGTGGATAAGATGATTGAAAAGAACCTTCTTGGCAAAAAAACACAAAGCGGGTTTTATAAAACGGACCTGACACCTGAATGGAAAAAGATTCGCAAGGTTATTAATCCTGCTACTTTTGAATATGCGGAATATGAGCCGCCTGATTTTCCATGCCTTGCCGAGGCAAAAAAGGCGGGAACACTCCCTGAGAAAATTAAGGCCATTTTATATGGTGAGGATAAGGGCGCAAAATTTGCATGGAAAGCTGTTGCAGACAATCTGATTTATGCCGCCAACCGGATTCCCGAAATTTCAGATACCATTGTCGATATCGATAATGCAATGAAATGGGGATTCAATTTTGAAATGGGGCCCTTTGAGGCATGGGATGCAATCGGTGTTAAAGAATCTGTTGAAAAGATGAAAAAAGAAGGCTTAAAAGTGCCCGGGCTGGTTACCGGGATGCTTGAATCCGGCTGCACATCTTTTTACAAGTCTGAAAACGGAAAGGTTTTCTTTTATGATTTTAAGTCAAACAACTACAGAGAACTGGTTGTAAGCAAAAATATTATTTCTCTTAAAGCGCTCAGAGGGGCGGACAAGGTTGTCAAGACATGCAATTCAGCCTCTCTTATAGACATCGGCGACGGAGTATTCTGCTGTGAATTTCATACAAAGATGAACGCGTTAAATGGTGAAATTATTGATTTTATAGGAGACACGCTCGATTATATTGACGAAAACGGTGTCGGTCTTGTAATCGGAAACCAGGCAGGAGGAATGCCGGGCGCTTTTTCAGCAGGAGCTGACCTTGCATTTGTTCTGGAGCTGGCAAAGGGGAAAAAATATTCTGTAATAGAATCGTTTTTAGAAAAGGGCCAGGCAGGAATTCAGAAAGGAAGGTATGCACCATTTCCGGTTGTGGCTGCACCATACGGAATGACCCGTGGGGGCGGATGTGAAACATGCCTTGGAGCCGACAGGATTGTAGCACATACCGAGCTGTATATGGGGCAAGTGGAAGTTGCTGTCGGACTTCTTCCGGGCGGCGGCGGCTGCCTGAACCTGTGGAAAAAATTCATAAGTACTATACCTGAGCCTGTAACAGATGTTGATCTTGCAAAATTCTTTGTTCCGGTATTTATGGCAATAGCCATGGCCAAGGTTTCCATGTCTGCTGCGGAAGCAAGGGCAAACGGATTTTTAGGTCCAAAAGACAGAATAGTATTTAACCGGGATTACCTGATAGGAGAAGCCAAAAAGGAAGTCTTAAAGATGGTCGATGAAGGCTATACGCCGCCTGTAAAGAGAAAGATCAAGGTCTTTGGTGAATCGGCTCAGGGAATGATTAATGCCGAGATTTGTAACATGGTCAGTGCAAAATTTGTAAGTGAACACGATGCTTTTATATCAAAACGGATTGCCTATGTTATAAGTGGCGGAGAGGTTAGAGCCAATAGTGAAGTTGACGAAGAGGTCATCTTAAAGCTTGAAAGAGAGGCATTTATCGATTTCATAAAAGAAGAAAAGACGATTGCCAGAATTGAACATATGTTAAAGACCGGTAAGCCGCTTAGAAACTAAGGAGGAGAATGCCATGAAAGATGCATATATAGTAACATCAATAAGAACACCTGGCTGCAGAAGAAACAAGGGAGCGTTTAAAGATACAAGACCGGAAGATCTTCTATCTTTTATTTTGACTGCGGCTGTTGAAAAAACTGAAAACCTGGAAAAAAAGGATGTTGATGATATCATGATCGGTTGCTCTTTTCCTGAGGCCGAGCAGGGGTTGAATATCGGAAGAATGGCAAGTCAGATTGCAGGTTTTCCCATTGAAGTTTCCGGTGCTACGGTAAACAGATTCTGTTCGTCCGGGCTGGAAGCGATTTCACTGTCATGTCTGAGGGTGATGGCAGGATGGTCTGATATCACCATCGGCGGCGGAATAGAATCCATGACCTATGTTCCCATGGGGGGCTATCTTCCGAGACCTCATCCTGAACACACAAGGAAGCATGCCGACCTTTATTCTTCAATGGGGATTACGGCAGAGAATGTTGCAAATCGTTATAACGTATCCAGGGAAGATCAGGATGAGTTTGCATATAATTCCCAGATGAAGGCATCCAAAGCCAAGGCGGAAAAGCTTTATGCCGAGCTCGTGCCGACGCCAGCTGTAAAGTTTGTTAAGCAGGGGGACGGTACATACAAAAAAGAGACATTCCTGCAGGATTTTGATGACGGTATCAGGGAGTCAACGACAAAGGAAGGACTGGCTAATCTGCGGGCTGTTTTTGCTGCAAACGGATCTGTTACAGCGGGAAATTCATCCCAGACAACAGATGGAGCTGCTGCAACTGTCATTATGTCCGAAGAGAAGGTAAAGGAATTGGGAGTAAAGCCCATCGCTAAACTGAAATATTACACAACCATCGGCTGTGAGCCTGATGAGATGGGTGTAGGGCCCAGGTACGCCATTCCCAAACTGATGAAAATGGCAAAAATGGACCTCAAGGACATAGGGCTGTTTGAAATAAATGAAGCTTTTGCTTCACAGGCACTGTACTGTATCAGAGAGCTTGGTTTAGACAGCGATATGGACAAGATAAATATTCACGGTGGGGCTATTGCTCTTGGTCACCCCTTAGGATGTACAGGCGCAAAACTGTGCGCTACGCTTCTTGCCAATATGAAGGCAAAAGGCGTTAAATACGGTGTCGAATCCATGTGCATAGGCGGCGGAATGGGTGCGGCAGCGCTTTTTGAACTATGTGACTAATATGTTTCACCACTGAACTCGTAGAGAAAAAACTTTTCCTGCTTTCTTTAGAAGAGTGGGGGCAGGGGGTTTATCGACTTTTTACGAATTCATTAAACTTGATGAATTCGTAAAAAGCTATAATACGCCGTTTGCGGCACTATGGCCGAAAATAACTTGTCAATCGTACCAAGAGGTTATGATTCAGGTGTTTGAAAGATAGTACAAATACGAGATACAACCATTTGAATACCCGCCTGCCATAGCCCTTTATGGGTGTTGGTGCTTATTCACTTTATTATCATATCATAGGGTGGCCAAAGCAATTCGTACAAAAAGGCATTGGCGGGCAGGTCGAATATCGAACAAGGAATTTCGAAT
>JAUWOH010000365.1 GCA_030612225.1 Desulfobacteraceae bacterium | reverse complement strand
CACACAGACTCACACGGACAGAAAAGACTAAAACAACTGAACTCCCATTGAAAATTAAAATAGTTCAGCCACTAAGGCACAAAGGCTCGAAGGAAGGATATGAATTATAAATCTTTATCAAAAAAAGAGGAATCTATAGTTAAAAACGGCATCAAGAGAATTATATTATAATTTTAGTGTCTTGGTGCCTTGGTGGCTGAATTATCATAAAAAATATTATTTCTTAATAGACTATCAGATAAAGGCAAAAGTATGAAAGTCATAAAAATTGACAAAAAAGACTGGGTCGGCGGACTTGAAAAATCAAGAAGTGCTTATCGGCTGGTCGGGCCCTTTAAGGAAAACGGCAAAAGATTTCCTGTTTTTAGGGAGCTCGATAAAGGCCAGGAGCCGGATTTAACAGCAATAAATACTGTTATTTCACCTAAATCTATTGCTTTCCCCCAGTCTGAAGTTATGTTTGAATATACTATGGACGAAAAGAGCGAAGATCGCAATTTGTTGAAAAGACCGAAAAAAAACTATTCTTCCTGTGCGGTCATCGGTATTCGTCCCTATGATGCAACGGCTTTTCTCCTGGTGAAAAAAAATTTTGATACAGCCGATTTCAGAGATCCTTACTGGTGTGACGCGTATGAAGCCTGTACATTTGTCGGCCTGGCAATAAACGATCCTGATAGTGCGGACTTCAGTACCAGTACAAAATCAGGCCCCTTTGACGAAAGCGGCCTGGATGTACTACTTGTTGACATGAAAGATCACTTCCTGGCAAAGGTTATTACGGACAAGGGAGATGCTTATCTAAAAGCCGGCGGCTGGACGACAAAAGCCGATACAGATGCTGCAATAAAGCAAATAGAGGAAATGGAAAAAAAGGCGGAAGGTAAAATTGCATCAAAGATAGCCTTTGATAATATCGAAAAAAAATCGATCATGGAGCTCTATGAAGCCGACCTTTGGGAGGATGTGGCCTTTGCCTGTATAAACTGCGGAACGTGCACATATCTTTGCCCAACCTGTTGGTGCTTTGACATCCAGGATGAAAATCACGGGTTATCGGGAAAACGTTTTAAAAATTGGGACAGCTGCATGTTTCCTTTATTTACGCATCACAGCTCCGGACATAACCCAAGAGGGAGCAAGGTTATGCGGGTCCGCCAGCGGTTCATGCATAAGCTGAAATATTTTTTAGACAAATATGAAGACGGAATTATGTGTGTCGGCTGTGGCAGATGCGTCCGCTTTTGCCCTGTAAATATTGATATCCGCAAAGTCTGTGAATTGATGAACAGTTAAAGGAAAAACTGCCACAAAGACACTAAGACACAAAGAATATATGTAACTCAGGTTGTGAGGTTCAAGGTTCACAGTTCACGGTTGAGTGTATCCTGAGTGACATGATGAGCTCAGATAATTCATGGTTTATCAGTTTAGCAGCTATCAACTCATCTGTTTAACCTTAAACCGTGAACCTCGGAACTTTGAACCTGAGTAGAATATATTTTTTATTCTTTTTTCGTGCCTTGGTGTCTTCGTGGCAAAAAATCCAGAAAGCCAGATAGAACGTTCTATAACGGAGGAAAACCTTGCAAAATCCATATTTACCTTATCCTGTTCGCATTGATGATATAAAGATTGCAACTGAAGATAAAACTCTTAAAACCTTTAAGTTTGTTTTTACAAACTCGGAAGATGAAGTTAATTTTTCCTATAATGCCGGTCAATTCGCTGAGCTTTCAGTTGCCGGGATGGGTGAAATACCAATAGGGATTGCATCGTCGCCTGTGGAAAAGGGATTTGTCATGTTTACCGTTTTTAAGACCGGAAAGGTAACATCACATTTACATTCCATGAAAACCGGTGATATAATGGGCATACGCGGCCCTCTGGGAAACTGGTATCCCTGGGATGTTCTGGAAGGAAAAAACGTTGTTATTATTGGCGGCGGTTTTGCATTTACAACGCTCCGTTCATCCATTGTTTATATGCTTCACCCTGATAATCGAAAAAAATTCAATGATATTCATGTTATATACGGAGCCCGTACTCCTGGTATGCTTCTTTACAAGGATGAACTTGCCGATTGGGAAGCACGTGATGACATTAACATGCATATTACTGTTGACGGCACAGATGACCCGGACTGGAAATACAATATCGGGTTTGTTCCGACTATTACCGAACAAAAGGCCCCTCAGGGTGATGCGAATACCTATGCTATCGTTTGTGGGCCGCCAATTATGATAAAATTTACTTTGCCTGTTCTAGAAAAACTTGGTTACGAACATGATCATATTATTATGTCGCTTGAAAATCGGATGAAATGCGGTATCGGCATGTGTGGCAGATGTAACATCGGAAAAGAACTTGTATGCAAGGACGGTCCTGTTTTTACCCTGAACGAATTGAACAAAACACCAGGGGAATATTAGATTATTTTTTATTTTTTATTATTGACATTGTAAAAACAGTAATATAAAAGGACAGTCTTAAACATAAAGAGAAGATTAAAGGCAGCAAGCCAAAAATAACGATTATAATAAAGGAGGATGATTAAATGCCGGAAGTTGAATTTGGAGGAAAAACATTTACTATAGACGAAGACGGATTCATAGATTCTTATGAAAATTGGTGTGATGAATGGGTCCAATGGGTAAAAAAAGAAGAAGGTATTGAAGAGCTGAATGAAGAACATGAAAAAGTTATTAAGGTTCTTCGTGAGTATTATGAGAAAAACGGAATTGCCCCAATGGTTCGGATCCTTTCCAAGGTAACCGGTTTCAAACTGAAACACATCTATGAACTTTTCCCGTCAGGACCGGGTAAGGGAGCATGTAAGATGGCCGGTCTTCCGAAACCAACTGGTTGCGTATAATTAAAAAAAGTGATCAGGTTTATCAAATTTAAAAAAGCCCTGCTTAAAAAGCGGGGCTTTTTTTGTTCGGAGGCAGAATGACTCTCACTGTAAAATCAAAATCAAGGACACAACTTATTGATATTACTTCTGATATACGAAAAGCTGTCAGGTCTTCAGATATTTTGGAAGGTCTTTGCATGGTTTATGTGCCGCATACAACCGCTGCAATTACTATTAATGAAAGTGCCGATCCAAGCGTAGCAATCGACATTATGATGGTTTTAAATGAGGTTATTCCATGGAAAGCTGACTATCGTCACCTTGAAGGAAATTCGCCTGCTCACATAAAGTCGACGCTGGTCGGTGCTTCAGAAGTAATAGCGATTGAAAACGGCAGCCTTGTACTTGGCACGTGGCAGGGCATATTTTTTTGTGAATTTGACGGCCCACGAACCAGAAGTGTACATATGCGGCTGCTGAAAGGGGAGTTTGTTTAATGCCCCGGATAGATGATATTAACAGAGTAATACTTAACAGAATCCAGTCTGATTTCCCCCTGACCCCGCGTCCCTATCTGACAATTGCCGAAGATCTCGGTCTTTCGGAAGATGATGTCCTAAACCGTTTGAAACGTTTAAAAAAAGAAGGCTTTATCCGCAGAATCGGCGGTAATTTTGTTCCGGAAAAACTGGGATTTATAAGCACCCTGTGTGCGGCCAATGTTCCTGAAGATAAAATCGATTCATTTGCAGCAATTGTCAATCGATATCCCGGCGTTACTCATAATTACCAGCGTGATAATGAATTCAAT
>JAUWOH010000301.1 GCA_030612225.1 Desulfobacteraceae bacterium | reverse complement strand
TCGTCGTCGATTATCAGTATTTTACTCATAACGTTTCCATCATTTTTGACAGGGAAGAAAAACTTTAAAAACAGCGCCGCCGGGTTCGCGGTTTTCGACATCTATCCTACCCTTGTGGGCCTCAATAATTCTACTGGCGTTACTTAAACCCAGGCCGGTGCCTTTACTTTTAGTGGTATAAAACGGTTTGAAGATTTCAGGAAACTGTTCTTTTGAAACACCATATCCTTCGTCAGCGATAATGACTTTTACTCCTTCGCCGCTGGTCGAGTCAATAGTGCTGCTAATTTCGATTGTAGAGCCATGTGTTGACGCCTCTAAGGCATTCAGCAATATATTAATCAATGCCTGGCCCAACTTCTCACCATCTGCAACGATAAGAGGAAGATTCGATTCGAAATCAGTGATAACGGTAATCGCTTCTTCCTTGAATTTCATTTCCAGCAGTTCTATCGAAAAGGCTAACAGGTTGTTAATCTGATGTTGCCCGTATTTTAACTGTATCGGTTTGGCGAAATCGAGCAATTCCTCCAGAATACCCTCCAGACGCTTCACCTCTCGAACTGATATATCTATGCGACGCTGGTCGTTGCCTTGAATTTGAGGATTTTTCTTAAGGATTTGCAGATTCATCTTAACTGCCGAAAGAGGGTTGCGTATTTCATGGGACAGGGAGGTTGTGATTTGGCCGATATAGGCCATTTGCTCAGTTTCACGCACTTTCTGTTCCATTTTAACGCGCTTTGTAATGTCACGGCAGATTCCGATACTTGAGAGTTTATTATCATAATGAGTGTTTTTGGCCAGGATTTCAGTAGGATAACTTTTACCGGTTTTTGTAAGACGCAGGTATTCAAATGTACGCGGAGGAGTCTTTTCACTAAGACCCTTGTCATAGATTTTAACAACCTTTTTACGGTTTCGGGAATCGACAAAGACATGGAACTTTTTACCGATGACTTCTTTTAGACAATACCCGTGCATCCGGCAAAAGGCCTGATTGGCAAAAGCAATGACTTCATTCTGGACCACGAAATAGCCGTCATTTATTTCTTCCACCAGGGTTTTGTATTTTAATTCTGATTCTTTGAGCTCAGCCGTGCGTATCTTTACTTCTTCTTCCAGAAGGCGGTTGTGCTCAAGGATTTCTTTTTCATGAATGGATTGAAAATGATCGCTAAACCGGTGAATTGTGTAATTGAGGCACTGATTCAGGCTGGTAATGGTCGCTAAAAATTCTTCAAGGGTGGTTTCTTTGGCCAGCAGGGGAACGACGATACTTCGAAACAGTTCAAAGGCCTTTTGTACATCGGAAAGTAAAAAGCCGGCTTCAAGACGCATTTTTGTAATTTTATTGATAAATTTATTAATATAATTAAAATCATCATTAACAAGTACATTATATTCGGCATCAAATGCCTCGGTAACAGTCTCATACAGCTCTTGACGCGGCCTGCCGGTATATTGCTCGCCGGCTTCAGTTTTTAGCCGATTGACCCACTTTTCAATGATTTCGGAGCGTCTATGCTGAAGAAAAGCAGCTATTGAAAATTCCATAACAACCTCTTTGTTAGGCAGGTAAAACTCAAGTCTTTTTCGGTTAGGAAAGGGTGCATTACCAGTTTGTTAATAGCTTTCCAAGACTTTTTGGTTTCAGTGTTCAGGTGTCAGGGGCATAGGTGCTGAATACTGACACCCGAAACCTGACACCTGAAACCTGACACCCGAAACCCGATTGCATCGACAACAAATTGCGGATATGGCTTTACTAAGCGCCTAATTCTGTCTTCTCATTTTTTCTTCAAGTCTTTAATAGAAATAACCTTAGCGCCGGCGTTATCTCCTGATTTGATTTTTTTGTTTGCCGGCATTTCCGTATTGTCCGGTTTTAGCGGATCTTTTGGGGCTATCACCTCTTCCAGCCGCATCTTCTTTCCATTCATTGTAAATTCGCTGCCGTTTATATAAATATCTTTCAATATCCATGTGACAACCTGAACCGGGATTTGAAGCATAAGGAGCTTAACGTGGTACCAGTCCGGTTTTGAATCAGCCAGGATATCTTCTATCCTGGCAAAAGCAAGAGGTTTATCTTCAAGATATATAAGTACAATATCGTTTTCTTTTGCCATGTTACTAACACCCCTTTTTTGAAGTTGATGGCGTCGTAAAAAGTCCCATCTACTGCGTTGTAGCGGTTTTTCAGGAACTCGACATACTATATCGTATAGTCTCGTCCCTGAAAAACCACTACGCCTTTTTATCCCGCTGATTTTTAGCGGGGGTATATGAGCCTTTTTACTTAGCCATCCGGCGCTTTTTTAAAGACTTGTTACGAGTTCATCAAAGTTGATTTTCTAAAAAAAGTCTATTGATGTCTTTTCAGTCTCTCATTTTTCTTTTTGCACATGATGGGACTTATGTAAAGTTTTGAGAATAGGGCTATTGTGTTTTTTTATATGATAGTGGTATAATATTAAATCTTGAATTGTTTCAACCTTTATGTCATCCTCAGTTGTTTTTAATACAGGAGAGGCAGTTTCAAAATGTTCAATTCCGAAATTGGCTCAGGAGGCAAGCCTTGAGTATTTATAAGATACATCCCATTGTAATGGGAACCAAGGTTTTTGACAAAGGTATGATGACATACCAGCATGACTATGGAAAGCCATATACCATACCCATTTACTCATGGTATCTCGAAGGCGGCGACAAGAATATCCTTGTGGATACCGGAGAAATGAGTCCGATACAATCTGAAGATAGAGAAAAGTCGATAGGAGGAAAGATTTATACCTTTGAAGAGGGCCTCAGTCGCTGGAATTTGTCCCCGGAGGAAATTGATATCGTAATACACACGCATCTACACAACGATCATTGTGAAAATGACTATAAATGTGTTAATGCTGTGTTTTACATTCATGAAAAAGAACTGGAATGTATCCACCACCCCCACCCACTCGACTTCCGTTACCTCGAAGATTATATCGAGGATGTAGAAGAAAACGGCCAAATTAAAATCGTGTCCGAAGATTCGGAAATTCTGCCGGGCATTAGTGTTTTGCATACGCCTGTACATACAAAAGGGGGATTAACTGTGCTTGTGAATACTTCCGGTGGAAAAGCAGTTATAACAGGTTTTTGTGTGATCAAGGAAAACTTTTTCCCGCCAAAAGAGATAAAAGCAATGGAAATGGAGGTTATTCCACCGGGAACACCTGTTAATACATATGAAGCCTATGATATAATGCTAAAGGTTAAAAATATTGCCGATATATTGATTCCTCTTCATGAACCGGTGTTTGCATCTGTTGATACTGTGTTTGACGATTCTATAAAAAGTTGAAGTAAGCGTTCACAGGCACCGCATCTGCACGTGATCAGGGCAACCAGCATAGCAGACTATAGCTGATCGCCCTGATCACGCACATATGCAGCACCTGTAAACGCTTACGGAACGGAGATTGAATAGCTCATCTTCTTTACTAAATGCTTTAAATGTTTGATAGAATAGGCTATTATTTTAACCTAAACCTGATAAACTCGTAAAAATTATAACCGATGGCTAAAAGGAGAATTAAAATGAAGATAAAGAATATTTTAAAAAATATTTCTATCATTCTCCTTGTTTCTATGCTAGTTTTGGGAGTAAGCAGCACACTGTCTGCAAACCAGAAAAAAGTTGATAAAACACCGGAAGAAAAAAAGATCGCCGCAGAAAAGTACCCTGTTACTACAGAAAAAGATGCTGTAGAAGAAGGAAAACTGGGAAAAGACGGAGAAGAACAAATAAATGTTGCCGCATACTGGTATGACATGGGAATACTCTGTTCAGTTTACGGAAACGATAAAAATGCAATCAGACATTTTAATAAGGTTATTAAGCTTGAACCTGAAAAAAGCAAAGCTTATTTTCATCGTGGTGTGTCATATGGTGAGATTGGTCAGTACGAAAACAGCTTGTCTTCAATAAGCAAGGCCATTGAGCTTGATCCTGATATAGGACTTTTTTATTATGGCAGAGGTAGGGTTTACCTGTTGGCAGGTGATAAAGAAAAGGCGATAGAAGATTTCAAACAGGCAGCGACTATGGGAAACCATGATGCGAAAAATTACCTAAAGAACGTTGCCATGGTTGAGTGGGAATAATACTGGTTTTATATGAGTCTAAAGCTTAAAAAAATTTTATTTTCCAACTGGCTGATTTGCACGATTCTTACCCTGCTTATTATAGGAGGTATGCTGCTTGAATTTCATCCCATGCAGTTTCTGGAATACAAGGCATATGATTTTTTTACCGGACTTCGAAAAAGGGAAATCAGCAGCCAGATTGTACTCGTAAAAATTGACGATAAAAGCATAAAAGATATCGGCTGCTGGCCATGGCCCCGCTCTTATATTGCCGATGTGATCCGCCGTCTTTCAAAATTTAGTCCTAAAGC
>JAUWOH010000237.1 GCA_030612225.1 Desulfobacteraceae bacterium | reverse complement strand
CAACATTTAATACAGCGAATAAACCGTTTTTTGCCAATGACAACTCGATATGTTCACGAATTTTAGCTATCTGCGCCTTTTGACCTATTTTCCCGAAGTGCTCCATCCAATTAACGGATAAAAATTCTTCGCTTTTTCGAGGCATGAATGAAGCTCCCGTCGGTTGGCCGTCTGGTGCAGTTTTAGGGGCACAGTAACGGGAAATGTGATTTTTGCCAGGTAACGGGTCACCTTTCACTTGGAAGCCCATTCAAGAACTTTGTGAGGTTGTATGGTTTCCAATAGTGAGTTTGCAGAGGTAAGTCCCGATATTCTATCAGTCATTTCCGGGTCTTTAGAATTTGGTGTAAAAATCACAAACCGAGTCTCTCCCGTTGGCAAAAATACCGCAGCAAAATGACGATTTGGTGCCGTTCGCCACTGGGCATGAATTTCGTTAGATGGTGTCAGAGCAACGTTTGGGCATTTCAAGTTTGTCGTATTTTGCAGGAAGCTAATAAAGTTCCTCATTGAATCAATTGAGATTGAATCTTCATCAGGATCTTCATTAACAACCTCATTCAAAAAATTCAGCTTAACTGCAAGCTCTTGGGCGAATTGGATCTTCGATCCTCCTCGTACATAATCAATAAGTTTTTTAATCTTCTCCTCACTTGTCAGTTTATCGTCAAGTTCATCGAACGGGCTCTCAGTAGTAAGAATTATAGGATCGGCCGAATGAGCTTTAAGCGTTACAGGTGTGCCTAAATCTCTTTCCTTCAGAATTATAATCCCGTCAATTATAAACCCGTCCGACCATCGCGACTGGTACTCTGAGGGTTCGTAAGCAGCTTTTTCTATTTGCGGGATATTTGCTAAATTTGGACATGTGCCAGAACTACAAAGAGTTTTTGCAGCAAAAAACTCATCAAATTCGATTTCTTGAAAACTATTCAATATGTCCTCCATGTTCTTAGCCTATTTAACGTCAATACGCTGCCAAATGTTTTTTTGGATTGTTGCTCCTGTTAAATCAGTAAAACCACAAACAATCCATTCGTGAGCAACTTCAAACCATTCCCATACCGCATTATTTGATTTATCTGCCCCGAGTCCCGTGGCGGTAATTTGTAGTATCAACATAGGGTGCTTATCGATTTTCCGCTCCCCGTGTTGAAGTGTTACATTCAGTCGTCCATTATCTTTAGGCAGAGCAAAAAGGGCTTGTCCCCCAAGGGCAACCGGAGGAGGAAGAAATCGTTTGTTTGAGGACCATGTAAAATCCCGAAAAACCTCATTTATATCACCTAAAGATTCCCATCCTTCTCCCTTTGGGATATGGTTGATATATGTAAGTTCGCATTTTATGGGTTTAACTGATCCCAGATTCTCTTCTTCAAGGAACTTGTGAAAAATTTCAAGGTTAGTCTTAAAGGCTTTGATAATGGTGTTGTAACGAGGATAGGCTTCTTCTTGCTGCATCCTGCGCCAGTTAAAATAGAACCTATTGTTCTGTAACTGGATTAGCATATTTTTTTCTTCATTAATGAACCACATCCTTGGCAAATAGTTCTTTAAATCAAGTTCTGGGGGAATAGTTTCTAAACGTTGGGCATGCTCACATACAGGGAATTTTTTTCGTACCTTCTGCCAAAATAATCCTAAATGCGGTCCTCTAAATTTTTCGATCGTTTCGAAGCTAATTCCGCATACAACTTCAATAACCGGAGGGTTTTTGTAGTCCGGCAAGCTTTGTGATTCGCCTTTGTTCATTGTTATTCCTTATAAAATTGACTATGTATTATATGTTCAATATTCTTATTCTAATTCGAAGCTTGTCTCTTGTCAATATTTGGATTTTATTTGGTGACATTTCCTTCTTTTTTGCAGTGTGCTTTAAGGAAGGTTTTTCAGGCAGTAAAAAAATGGGGAAAAGGAAGCGGGATTTAAAAATTAATTTGCTGTACAGGAGCTGGACAAATCCAAAAAATAAAAAAGGGCTTACATTTATGGTTAATGTAAACCCTTTAATATTAATGGTGCCGAGGGACAGAATCGAACTGCCGACACGGGGATTTTCAGTCCAAATTTTTAAAAATTCAAAAATGTTGTAATTACAACCAGTTGATTCTATGATTATTTTTCTCGGTGTTTTTGGTTTCGTTTGGAAATGCTTGTTAACTTTTGACCTTGACGGGCACAATTTGGGCACAATTTGTTTTATAAACCATCTTCTCCATAAGAGCCTTCCTCATAAATAGTCTATTGTAATTTCACCTGAATATTATGAAACTGCTTTGCAAAAGAATTAAGCATGTAGGGGAAATCCGAAGTTGGGTCAAGCCAAAAAAATTAATACGCAAAACAAATAAATATTCAAGGATAGAGTGAGTGTGTCTGGCACCCCGTAAAGTGTAAAAACAAAGTGTCAGATACAAATTACCATAGAGCGCATACCGTTTTTTGACACGGTCTTAATATGATCTAAATTGATGGAGCAATTTTTAATGGCGGTCAAAACCTGAAAGGATTGTTTTGATCCGATTCTTTTTCTTTCTTATTTTCCACGTTCTCTCCAACCATTCAAGAGTGAATTTCTGCAACCGCTTACTGCAGGGAGGTGAAACAAATAACCCCATCAGGTTCATTCAGGTAACCGGTGGGATTTTTTAATCACCGGGTTTCCCCCATGTCTACCAGTCCTATCCAGTTAAATTTAATTAATATCAAAAAAATTAAATCACTTTTTTTCTTGACGGGCTATTTATTTCAATATATGTTCATTTTGTTCATAACGTCTAATATGTTCATTTCATTCATTACGTTCAAACATGTATTTAATATGGAGGTACCTGGAATTGAACAAAAATATATTCAGCATACCCCAGGCCGCTGAGTTTTGCTCCCTGAGCAGAGGAACTATCTGGAAGTATGTAAAGTCCGGAGAACTGAAGGCATCGCTTACGCCCGGCGGGCAGTATAGGATACATAATAAAGATCTTGAACTTTTTATGCGTGAGAAAGGGATGTATCCTTTTGCGCAATATCAGCCTGCACAAAAGAAGATCCTCATTGTAGATGATGATCCTCACATTCAGAAATTACTCACCAAAATGCTATCAGCTTACAAGTACAAAACAGAGGTGGCATCAGACGGGTTTGAGGCCGGAGTCAAGGTCATGGAATTTAAGCCCGGCCTTATAATCCTGGATCTGTTTATGCCTGGGATGGATGGCTTTGAGGTATGCAAACGAATAAAGGAAAATCCACTATCCTCTCAAATAAAAATACTGGCCATTACCGGTTATGATACTAAAGAGAACAAAGATCGCATCATGGAGGCAGGAGCCGATGGTTATACGGTAAAGCCTTTTATGGATGATGAGCTTCTCCAACAGATAGAAGGCCTTTTGAATAACAAGAAATCGTTAACGATAAGCCAAAAAGAGTGAAAACAAGCGGAGAAAAACTGGTTGCTCGTTGCTCGTTGCTCGTTACTCGTTGCTGGTTACTGGGTACTGGTTGTAACGAAAAACGAGAAGCGATTAAGAACTGAATGATGAATAGTGAGAATCGTAAATTGAAGGAACTGGGACATTGAAAATCGGTAAAATTGAAAATTGTATATTGAATATTGACTATTTAAGGTACGCCTCCGGCGGATCGATTTTAGAAAAACTATCATAAAAACGATAGAGCGGCCTGTCCTGCGTAGCCTTTGGGCGAAGAAGGAAGCGATTCAACAAATATTCCATAGTCAATATTAAATTGTCAATTATAATGATAGTCAATAGTCAATATTCAATGGTAACGATCTTCAATGTTCAGTTTGATTTTTATTTTTATGACTTTTAGAGGAGTTTCTTGTGACCAGAAAACCAACCTATGAAGAATTAGAGAAAAGGATTCGGGAATTAGAGCAAACAGAATCTGGGCGTAAGCAGGTGGAGATGGAGGAGGCTCTCCATGAGCGGCAACAATTGTTGGAGATTGTGATCAACGAATTACCTTTCTGGTTTTCTCTCAAAGACAAGAAGGGCAGGTATGTCCTGGTCAATCAGAAAATGGCGGAGGCTCACGGCGTTACGGTTTCAGACTTCATAAACTGCACAACCCTGCATGCCCCTGAACTGCACCCTGGCGGGTTGATGAAGATGTTGGAAAGAGATAATCAGGTACTGAAAACTGGAGAGCGAATTGAAGTGCCTGAATACCCAATCATGACCTCCGAAGGTCTAAGGTTGCGACGGCTGGTGAAGATTCCTTGGAAGAGGAACACCGGTGAGGTTATAGGGGTAATAAGCTGGTCAGAAGACATCACCGTCCGCAAGCGGGCGGAAGAGGAGTTAGTAAAATACCACGATCACCTGGAGGAGTTGGTCGATCAGCGCACAGCTGAACTACAACAGGAAATCTCCGAGCGTAAGCGGGCAGAGGAGGCGCTGCGGGAGAGCGAGGAGCGTTTCCAGTGTCTTTACGAACAAGCACCGCTGGGCTATCAGTCTTTAGATGAGGATGGATGCTTTATTGATGTCAACCAAGCTTGGGTTGATCTGATGGGATACTCGCGTGACCAAGTGATCGGTCGTTGGTTCGGTGATTTTCTTGAACCAAACGAGTTGGACGCGTACAAAAAACGATTCCCACATTTTATAGCGACTGGTGAGGTACATGTTGATTTGCAAATGGTACACCACGATGGTTCTATAATCATCGTGCATGTGGACGGGAGAACCGGACACGACAAGCGTGGGCAATTTAAACAAACCCACTGCATCCTCCACGACATCACCGAACGCAAGCGGGCTGAGGAAGAGCGGGAGAAATTGCAGGAACAGTTGCTCCAATCCCGGAAGATGGAGGCTATCGGTTCCCTGGCCGGCGGCACCGCCCATGAGTTTAACAATATCCTCGGAACAATTATTGGCAATACTGAACTGGCCATAAATGATGTCCCTGAATCGAACCCTGCCAGAGAATGTTTGGAAGAGATACAAACAGCCTCTTTACGAGCAAAAGAGGTCTTGCGTCAGCTTTTAGGCTTTGCCCGAAAGTCCGTGTTTCAACTGGTGCCGGTACAGATCAGCCCAATCATCAGTGAAACCCTGAAATTAATACGGGCTTCTATTCCCACGACCATAAAGATTCGTCAAAACCTATCCTGTAAATCCGACACGGTGATGGCCGATCCCACCCAGATCAACCAGGTGCTCATGAACCTGTGCACCAACGCCAAGAACGCCATGCAGGAGAAAGGCGGCGTGCTGGAGGTAAATTTAGAAAATACAAGCCTTGATGAGACGTCTGCAACCCGCTACGAGGGTTTAAGCCCGGGGAATTATGTGAAGCTGACCGTTAAGGACAGCGGGCACGGGATTGATCCAGAGAATATTGACCGCATCTTTGATCCTTATTTC
>JAUWOH010000485.1 GCA_030612225.1 Desulfobacteraceae bacterium | reverse complement strand
TGGGAGCGCTTGCCAGCATGCTGAAGGATATGGGTTTTGAAGTAACGGGTTCCGATCAGAAAATATATCCCCCCATGAGCAGCTTTCTTGCTCAAAAGGGAATTAAGATTGCAGATGGTTTTGATGGAAAAAATATTTCATATGATACTGATCTTGTAGTGGTTGGAAATGCGATTTCAAAAGATAACATCGAGGTTATTGAAACAGATAAAAAGGGGTTTTATTTTTGTTCCATGCCCCAGGCATTAAACAGGTTTATTGCAGCAGGCAAAAAGCCGGTAATAATTACTGGTACGCACGGTAAAACGACAACATCTTCTATTCTTGCCTGGATACTCTATAAAGCAGGTCTTGATCCTACATTCATGATAGGAGGATTATTAAAAAACTTTGAAAGCAACTATCGGCTTGGAAAAGGCGAGCATATTATCATCGAGGGTGATGAGTACGACACGGCCTTTTTTGATAAAGGGCCGAAATTTTTGCATTATGCTCCATACGTTGCGGTACTTACCAGCGTTGAATTCGACCATGCGGATATATTTAAAGATATGAATCATGTTAAAGAAGCCTTTGACAGGTTTATATCTTCAATTGCACAAAAAAACACTCTTGTTGGGTTTGATGGCGATAAAAATATAGAGGAACTTATAAGTGACAAAAAATGCAAGGTTGAAAGATATGGCCAGGATGTTGATTCAACATGGCGGATACTGAATATCGCCACAGACCCTCCGTGGACCTTTTTTGAGGTTTTAAAGCAGGGAAGTGCCTTTGGAACCTTTAAAACAAACCTTATCGGTATGCACAACCTGTTAAATATTTTATCAACAATTGCAGTTGCCGACAGGTTGAATATACCATGTGAAGTCATTGCCGGAGCCCTTGAAACTTTTAAGGGGATTAAAAGAAGGCAGGAGGTTCGTGGCATAAAAAGAGAGATAACAGTTATGGATGATTTTGCCCATCATCCAACTGCGGTAAAAGAGACAATCAGTGCTGTCAGGCCTTTTTATACAGAGGGGCGAATTATTGCAGTCTTTGAACCCAGGACAAATTCCAGCATGAGAACGATTTTTCAGAATGTTTATCCAGGTTCTTTTGAATCGGCGGATCTTATATGTATCCGCGAACCACCATTACTTGAAAAGATTCCTCATGCTGAGCGGTTTTCATCTGAAAAGCTGGTGGATGACCTTAAAAACCAGGGAAAGGATGCTTACTTTTTTTCGAATACAGAATCGATTATTGATTTTCTGGTGGAAAGGGCAAAATCAGGTGATCTTATCCTGATTATGTCTAACGGCGGGTTTGACAATATACACGAGAGGCTTTTAAAAAGGTTATAAAAAATTTTCTATTAATTACGCATTGCCGATCGGTCTTGCTTGAGAAAGGATTTCGTTGCTGGTTTTTGCCGTAACTATTGCTTTTAATTCAAGGTTTTTCTTTAATTCAATCATAAAGGTAATTTTAGAAACAAACAGTCCGCGCAAAAGATATTCAAAAGCAAACTCTTGCTCGCCACTGGAATTTTTAAATTCAAACAGCCGGAGTATTCTTTCCATCACAGGTGTTATTTTATCGTTTATTTTTGTCTGGGTTAAAGTAAGTTCACCATTTACATCTTTTCCCCATATTGCAGGAATAATATAGGTTATTGGTTTTTCAAGAAGCTCGTCGTAGTGGGACATAAAAATATCATTAACGGTTTTATCAATTAAAGGTGCAACAATTTTTGATATTTCCGTCAAATCTTCAGGAGCTTTCTTTTTTTTAATAATTTTGTTGAATATACTCATTGCAGACTTTTTTCTGTGTTAAAAATATTGATCAATCTTCCGGAATTATATATAATATCTGTTCTTTATTCAAAATAGCCGTTTTATCATGAAAACCTGCTATTGAAGTATTGTATAGGGCGATAAATTTATCAGCATTTTTAATAATATCGCTTATTCGCTTTCCTTCATAAACGAAAATAGAACCTCTGGCTTTTGT
>JAUWOH010000285.1 GCA_030612225.1 Desulfobacteraceae bacterium | reverse complement strand
AATTTACTACTTTTGCAATACGTTCGGAAGCTTTATTTTCTGCAATATAAATTTCGAAAATTTTTCTTCTATCCGCCTTAAGAGCTTCAAAAACAGAATTGATTCCATAAATAATTTCAGTTTTCATTCTGGATACTGGTTACTCGTTGCTCGTTTCTGGTTGCTGGTTTCTCGTTGCCCCGCTTTCAGCGGGATTTTCGCTTCGCTCCAACTGGCTCTGCTGTTTGATATACTCCAGGGACAAGGATGCAACCTTGGTCCCTGTCGAAGATCCCGTCTGGAGCAAAGCGGAAGCGGAGAACCTTTGAACCCTTGAACTATTACTTTGATCGATAGTTTTCGATAACAGCTACGAGCTGCCCAATGGCATCAGGAAGTTGGTCGTTTATAATTACATGAAGGTAAAGATTTTTCTTTGCCATTTCCATTTTTGCATTTTCAAGTCGTCTTGCAATAACCTCACCAGAGTCTGTATCCCTGAATTTAAGGCGGCGCTTTAATTCCTCAATGGACGGAGGCATGAGAAAAATTGTAACTGATTCAGGGTATCGCTCAAGGAGCCTGATTGTACCCTGAACATCTATATCAAGAAGAATATCGCGTCCTGAATCCAACCCCTTGTCCAACAATTGTGCACTTGTGCCATAATAATTTCCATGGACCTCTGCCCATTCGGCCCATTTCCCGTCTTTAATTTTATCTTTAAAATCCCTTTTTTTAATAAAGTGATAATCGACTCCACTTTTTTCTTCGTTTCGAGGTTTTCTTGTTGTATATGATACTGAAAAAAGCATTTCTGGAAACCGGTTAAGGACTGCGCTGCACAAGGTTGTCTTACCTGTTCCGGACGGGCCGGAAATAATAAAACGACGGCCCCTGCCGTCTTTAATCAATGGTTCTGGTTTTAAACCAAATCCTCTGTCTCGCCGGTCGTTCATAACTCTTACTGAGCTTCCTTAAGCATTGAATACCGCTGGGATATCGTCTCAGCCTGTATTGCTGATAAAACAACATGATTGCTGTCCATGATAATTATTGAACGGGTTCTCCTGCCATGCGTTGCATCTATTAGACGCTTTTCATCTTTCGCCTCATCTTTAAGTCTCTTCATCGGAGCGGAATTCGGCGATACAATTGAAACGATCCGATGCGCTACTACCGTACTTCCAAATCCGATGTTAAGTAAACTTGGTTCCATCTTTACTCCTTTTTTTCGTAAGCGTTCACAGGCACCACATATGCGCGTGATCAGCGCGACCCGCATAGAAGACTATAGCTGGTCGCCCTGATCACGCACATCTGTAGCCCCTGTGAACGCTTACAGAACACAGATTGTGCAACCTTTATTTCGAGCGGGCGTGAACGGGTATTTTATTTCATCCTATTCAACGTTTTGAACCTGCTCTCTTATTTTTTCAAGTTCCGACTTAACATCAACAACGATATGGGATATATGCGCCTTTTCTGTTTTAGATCCCATTGTGTTAAATTCACGGTTAAGCTCCTGTAACAGAAAATTGAGCTTCCGGCCTGAAGATTCCTCTGAATTCGCAATGTCGCGAAACTGCTTTAAATGGCTCGCGGCCCTGACAATTTCTTCAGAGATATCACTTCTGTCAGCTAAAAAAGCAGCTTCCTGTGCAACTCGTCCCGGTTCTATCTCCACTATACCTTTTGTTAAAGAAGCAATTCGTTCTTTAAGACGCTGCTGGTAATAAGCTAAAAGATCACAAGATTTATCTTTAATTTGAGTTAGGCAATTTTCAATATAGTCGAGCCGTTTTGTTATATCCCCGGCAATGAAATCTCCTTCCCTGCTCCGCATTTTATTTAAGTCGTCAATGACTTCGGCAAGGCATTCTTTTACAACAAACCAGCAGGCATCAATATCCTTTTCCGTTTCTGCCTGTATGATAATACCACTTGCGCCTGCCAGAAGGTCTAAAGAAACTTCAGGTTTAATGTTACATAAATCTTTCAGTTGCACCAGGGCTTCATGGTATGCCTTAGCCCTTACCGTATCGACATCAAATGCAAGTGTCTCATCTAAATTGCCTTTAATCTGGACATTGATTTCAATACGCCCTCTATTCACATTTTCAGATATCATACCTTTTATTCTATCCTCCAAAAGAAGATATCCACGAGAAACCCGCATGGCAATATCAAGATGCCTGCTGTTATATGAACGTATTTCGATTATTGTTGAAAAGTTATCTTTTGTATTTTCCGCCCTGGAAAATGCGGTCATGCTTTTTATCATCTTTTTTTCCCTTTTAAGGGCTCGGTAAAATATAAATTGGTATTTTAGGCGCTCAGATTTAGGCTGGATTTGGTCGATCCGATTGAGCGAAGCCACAGGAATAGCGAGCTATTTCGAGGACTTCGCGATTGAGGAACGGCCGAATCCAGCCTGAAGCTGAGATGTGCCGCGAAGCAAATGCCCTTGAGGTGCATAAAATGCCAATTTATTTTTTTCCGAGCCCTAAATCAACAACATATTTTTTCCGTACCTGTCTGAGAAATGATAGCATATTCTTGTCGGAATAATCCGGATATGTCCAGGGCAGCTTTTTAAAATCACCTTTTGTATAAATCAGGGTCAAATCAGCATATATTTTTTTGCCAATATAAATCCTGTGAGCAAAATTCTTTCCTGTTGCAAGAACAAACCTTTCCTGCAGCATATACCCTGGATCAATATTTACCAGACGTTTTTCTTCCCTGGAATAATTTGACTCTATCTCATTGGTTAAATTTTTTATATCAGCAAGTGAACTTTGCTTTATTAACTCTTTAAATGTCAGCATCCTCCTGAACAAAGGAGCATTCATTTCAGTTTCATAATAATCGGTATAGTCAAACGAAAACCATGGACTAACCATGTCAATAGAGCCGAATACTTCGATAAGTTCAGCAGTTACTTGTTTAATAAGGCGCTTTTCTTTCATGAAAAGGCCTATAACCAGCTTTGCCGGTTTCGGCGCTTTAGGAAGACTCATTTCTCAATGGGCTTTGCTTCATCAATCAGCATAATCGGAATATCATCTTTTATCTCGTACAGCAGCTTGCAATTATCACAAATAAGCCCATCTTGTGAATCATTTAAATAAATATCCCCCTTACACTTCGGGCATGCAAGAATATCTAAAAGCTCTTTTTTTATTGTCATTATACTCTCCCTGATTCATTATTTGATGGCGTCGTCGGTGATACTTTTTACAAAACCATCTAAATCGGTTTTTTTACGAGTTCATCATTCTTTGCCTGTGAATTATTTCTTTGAAGTTGAAGCCATCTGGAAATCTCATTTTTAATGGTTTTATCCATTTCTATAAATGATATCGCTACGCCTGTATCATATTGCTCTGAGCCAACGACCTCCACACGAACGACAGTTCCGATAATAAATAAAGGCTTATTATGGTTGTGAGGTATCTGGATTTGCATTTTAGTTCCAATGGGAAGCGCAACTTTATTTTCAAAAAGAATACCTCCAAAACAGATATTTTTCCCTTTGCCTTTTTTTGTCTGTGTATCATCAAACCCAAGTTCTCTGACCCTAACTTCATGGTCAATCTCGATACGCATATAACGCCGTTTATCTTGCGAAAAAAAGGAAATACCGTTTTTGCCTGAACCCTTGGCGGTATAAAGCGCATTGTCTGCACATTTTAACAAGCTTTTCGCATCAGTAGCATTTTCAGGAAATGAAGCAAGCCCTCCGCTTATTGTTATCCTGACAGTGTTTCCATTGAAATCGATTCTCATTTCTTCAACTCTCTTACGAATTCTTTCTCCTAAAACAAGAGAGTCAACCTTGCCTGTTTCAGGCAGTATAAGCACTATTTCCTCGCCTCCATATCTTGCGGCTAAATCTTCAGATCTTTTTTCATTTAATACGATTTTAGCGACCTGCTTTAAAACTTCGTCACCGGTTTGATGCCCAAAGGAATCGTTAACTTCTTTAAAGTCATCAAGATCAAGAAATAAAATGGATAATTCCTTTCTATGACGTTTTCCACGGTTTATTTCACGCTCAAGCGATTCATCGAATGATTGCCTGTTGTAAAGGCCCGTTAGGCTGTCAAATCTGGAAGCTTTTACTGTTTTTTCAAACAATTGAATCTCAACAACCTTAGGGTTTTTTAATGATCTGTGGATTGAACAAAAAAAATCACAAAGCGCTGTTCTCAGGTTTACTTTACGGCCTAAAATCGAAACCAGTCTATCATAATGAGTGATTATTTCAGCCCAATTTTTCTTGCCTTCTTCAGGCTCTATCTCAAGATTGGTTAAAACATGAAAAATTACCGAATAGGCCGTTTTTCCTTCTTGCTCAATAATTTGATTCAGTTCTTTTATAAGTATGTCATCATCCTCATAATCATCGAGACATTTTAAAACCAGATTCCTTGTCTGTTCCATTTATTAACCTCCGGGGACATTTCCATGTTGATTTAAATGAGGTAGGGAAAACCAGACTTCTCACAAGTTCATCAAAAATGATTTATTAACAAGAATTGTAGTAATTGACAAGATTAAAATAAATGGATTATTGGCGGGAAGTGTTTTTTCAGCGAATTCAATGTGCAAACTTGATTCATTTACCTTGATATTTTGTACCCGTACTCCCATTCGGAACAAAAAAGGTCGTACAATCTCCGTTCTGTAAGCGTTCACAGGTGCTGCAGATGTGCGTGATCAGGGCGACCAGCTAT
>JAUWOH010000035.1 GCA_030612225.1 Desulfobacteraceae bacterium | reverse complement strand
GGAATGAAAATTGTCCTAGATTGTGCAAATGGTGCAACATATCAGGTTGCTCCTGAATTGTTTAAAGAGCTCGGTGCAAATATTGATTCACTTTTTATCAAGCCTGACGGAAAAAATATAAATGAAAACTGCGGCTCTCAGCACCCTGAGACACTTATAAAAAAAGTGCTGGAAAGAAAGGCTGACATTGGCCTTGCATTTGACGGTGATGGTGACAGGCTCATCGCTGTTGATGAAAACGGGAGTGTATTAACCGGCGATCAGATACTTGCTGTTTGTGCTAATATGCTGAAAATAATAAGAAAACTTAATAACAACATGGTTATTAGCACTATTATGAGTAATATGGGACTCAAGATGGCCTTAAAAGATTTGGGCATTGAGCATATTATGACGAACGTGGGTGATCGTTATGTCATGGAGCAGATGGTTTCTTCCGGAAGTGTTTTAGGTGGTGAGGATTCAGGTCATACTATATTCTTAAATCACCATACTACCGGAGATGGTATTCTTTCAGCTTTAAAAATAATTGAATCCATGAAATTTGAATCAAAACCTTTATCCGAGCTTAAAAAAATCATGAGGGTTTTTCCACAGGCGCTCATAAATGTAACAGTTAAAAGCAAGCCGGAAATAAGCAGCATCTCGGCCGTTCAGGAAGCTATAAGGTCGGTTGAAAAAGATCTGGGAGAAAAGGGGAGGGTGCTGGTTCGATATTCAGGAACACAGCCTATTTGCAGGGTAATGGTGGAAGGACCAACTGAAGAGGAAACTCAAAGGCATTGTAAGCAAATATCTGATGTAGTTAAAATTGAAATCGGATAGGCGTTACGAGTTGCGTGTTGCGAGTTACGAGTTGTAAGAATGGAAATCTTTATTTTAGCGCAACCCGTAACTCGTAACCCGTATCTTTTTTTAGTCCCTGCCGCCAAATATTCGAAGCATAAACAAAAACATGTTAATAAAATCCAGGTACAATGAAAGGGCGCCTATAATAGCGCCTTTTCTTTTTGCGCCTTCTTCAAGGTCAGCCGGCTGAGTAAGTGCCATGTTTTTTAATTTCTGTGTGTCGTATGCGGTTAAACCTACAAATACTAACACTCCGATATAACTGATAATCATGCTCATCCCTGAACTTCGGACAAACATATTTACAACAGACGCAATGATTATTCCGATAAGCCCCATAAACAAAAATTGTCCTATGGAAGTCAGATCACGCTTGGTGACCATACCATAAATACTTGTTGCAACAAAAGTTCCTGAGCATATAAAAAAGGTTGAAGCAATTGAAGAACTCGTATATGCAAGAAAAACAATCGAAAGTGTAGCTCCGTTCAGTGCTGAATAGAATACAAAAAGGCTTGTTGCTTTTGAAGCACTCATTTTGTGAACTCTGGCGCTGAGATAAAATACAAGAGCAAGTTCACCAATGATAAGCCCAAAAAATATCATCTTGTTACCAAAAATAAGATTTGCAAGGGACGGACTGTTTGCAACATAAAATGCAACAAAGCCGGTTAACCCAAGTCCTATTGCCATCCAGTTATAAACACTTTTAATAAATGAATTGACCTGAACTTGAGCCTGTGTCTGTTTAATAGGTACTGATTGCATAATTACCTCCAATAAGAAAAGTTTTCAGTATTAGGTATTAATTTTTAAGTATTTGATAAAAAAGTAAATAACATTAACATAAAACCTAAAACTTAACACCTAAAACCTGATGAATTCTAATTTTTACGAATTTATCAGTATTATGCTAATAATATAATACAAACCCAATTTATTTCAAGAACGATAATAAATAAAACGATATAAAATAAAATGAAGCCGGAACAAATATACCAGGAGCTTAAAGATCTTGCAGAAAAACTCGGTATTACCGTGTCCGAACAAAACCTCAGGAAAACCGGTATAAGCGTAAAAAGTGGTATATGCAAGGTAAAAGAAAAACAGCTTTTTATAATGGATAAGCATAAATCAATTCATAAAAAGAACGTGATACTCATATCTTGTTTAAAAGAATTGCCACATGAAGATATATATGTTGTACCAGTAGTGAGGGAGTTAATTTCTAAACCGGAAGATACTGTAAAAAAGGAAGAAGGCACTAAAACAAAAGAAAAAAAGCAGAAGGCAGAAAGGGCAGAGGCAGATATCTGACTATTATATTATGTAAACTTATTGAATTGATAAAAAATGAATTCAAAAAGTTTACATAATATATCTTATCGGACGTAGTGGATCAAAAAGATTTAAAGATGGAAATTTTTTGGGGTTAATTCCACAAATCATCAATCAACTATGATAGAATCCAATATGAATATTCTCAAAACCGGGATCAAAGCCCAGCACAACATTTATACAGTTTCACAACTTAATTCAGACATTAAATTATTACTCGAAGATAGTTTTCCCTTTGTATGGATTTCCGGTGAAATATCAAATTGCAAAATGCCTGGATCAGGTCATCTTTATTTTACATTAAAAGATGAAAATTCTCAAATAAGCTGCGTTATGTTTAGAGGGCAGAATCAAAAACTGAAATTTGACCTTGAGAGTGGTCTGAGTATTACCGGCTTAGGAAGGATAAGTTTGTATGAACCAAGGGGCACATACCAGATAATATTTGAATATCTCGAACCAAAAGGTATTGGCGCATTGCAAATAGCCTTTGAGCAGCTTAAGGATCGTCTTGCGTCCGAAGGTCTTTTTGATGATAAATTTAAGCAACCTCTCCCCTTCCTGCCAAAAAAAATAAGTTTGATAACATCTCCCACCGGTGCAGTTGTACATGATATTTTAAAAATAATCGACAGACGCTTTCCCAATCTTTTCATTGAAATAGTTCCGGTGAAAGTTCAGGGAGAAAATGCCGAAAAAGAAATTGTTCATGCACTCGAATTGCTAAACACCCGAAATGATACGGATGTTACTATTCTGGCAAGAGGTGGTGGTGCATTAGAAGACCTGAATGCATTTAATTCGGAAATTGTTGCAAGAGCTATATTTTCAGCAAAAATTCCTGTTATTTCAGCAATTGGTCATGAAACAGATTTCACAATTTCTGATTTTGTTGCGGATCTTCGTGCTCCCACACCATCCGCTGCCGCAGAACTGGTTGTACCAAGGAAAGATGAATTAAAACGAAGGTATGAAGATATTTTTACAAAACTTAAATCAAATATTCATCAACATATTGAAAAACATCGCTATATTTTGGCACAGGTTTCAGTAAGGCTTGTTGATCCAAAGAGAAAATTGCATGATTTGAGGCTAAAAACAGACGACTATACAACCCGGTTGACTAAAATATTTTTAAATCGCATTAATCAAAAACTTGAACAATTCAAATTGTGGAAAGACTTACTTTATACAAATAATCCTTTAGGTTACATTGCTAATCTTAATGAAAGACTTACAAACATGTCAGATAAACTATCTACATTAAATAGTATATATCTAAACGACAAACGATCTTTCCTTCGAGAAAATAGAGGCAGGCTTTATGCTTTAAACCCCACTGCAATATTAAAGCGCGGGTACAGCATCACCAGAACAATTCCGGAAGCAGGTGTTGTCAAAACCTCACATTCAGTCTCCATTGGCCAGAATCTTGAAATAATGCTTGCAAAGGGATCTTTGCTCGTTAATGTGCATGAAAAGAAATAGCTCATTGCTTATAGCTGACAGTTCATAGTTGATGAACTTGCAAAAAAGTCATCACTCCGGTAAAAACCGAAGCCCATAGTCTATGCTTTCGCAGGAATGAATAAAAATACATTTTATAAGGAATAAACCAATGGCAAAAACAACCTTTGAGCAATCAATGAAAAAACTTGAAAAAATTGTTCAGGAACTTGAATCCGGAGACCTTCCCCTTGAGGAAGCAATGCAAAAATTTGAAGAAGGGATAAAGCTTTCCAGGCTATGCTCTGAAAAACTTGATGAAACAGAAAAAAAGATCACTCTTTTAATGCAGGATAAAAGAGGAAATGTATCGAAAAAACCTTTTATTCCTGAAGATGAATAACATGGAATTTGCTTCAATATCTTATTTTTTTTATCACGAAAGCACGAAAAATCGAAAGCACGAAAAATATTTATTTTGTGTTTTCCCCCTTTCGTGTTTTCGTGATTGATTTTTATTTTTTCGGCTTTCCAGCCACTTAACAAATCAATTAATTTACATTTATATGGACTATCAAGAATCGGACTTTAATTTAACAAATTATCTTAATGATAAGAAAGAGCTGATTAACAGCGAACTTGATAAAATCTTCAAAGATTTTGCAAGTTCCAGCCATATTGTTACGGCCATGAAATATTCCCTTATGGCAGGTGGAAAGCGTATTAGACCGATTTTGTGCCTGGCTGCAACTGAAGCTGTTGGTGGAAATTTAGAATCTACCCTGCCTGCTTCATGCGCACTTGAGATGATTCACACTTATTCATTAATCCATGATGATCTGCCGGCAATGGATGATGATGAACTGCGAAGAGGAAAACAGACTTGTCATGTTGCATTCGATGAAGCAACCGCAATTCTTGCAGGTGATGCCCTCCTTACGCTGGCCTTCCAGATCCTTTCATCACCTGTGAACAAAAAGGACAGTCAAGCTTTGGTATTGCTTAATGTAATACATGTTATTTCCATTGCAGCTGGATATAAAGGTATGATTGACGGACAGATGAGAGATATCATTTCTGAAGGGGCGTTGCTTTCTTTAGATGATCTTGAAAATATGCATGCTTTAAAAACAGGAGCCCTTATTCAAGCCTCAATCCGTTGCGGTGCTGTTTTAGGAAATGGAAGTCAAGAGCAAATTAAACTGCTTGGAATCTATGCAAAAAATTTAGGGCTTGCATTTCAGGTAACAGACGACATTCTAAATGTTGTAGGTAATCCTGCCGTTATGGGAAAAGCGGTTGGTACAGATATAAATCGTAAAAAAAGCACATACCCTCTTATTATGGGATTAAATGAATCTAAAGAATTTGCAAAAAACATTATTAATAATGCCTTGAAAGCTATTGAATTATTTGATAACAAAGCTGAGCCACTCAGGGCTGTTGCAAGATATATATTAAAAAGAAAAAAATGACTGGTTACTCTTTGCTGGATGCTGGTTACTCGATACTGTATACTGGCTTGCCAGAGCGTAGCTTGGAAAGTGTAGTCTGAAGCAGAGGGCGAAACCTCGTAGTTGCTGGATACTCGTTGCCCCGCTTTTTCAGCGGGATTTTCGCTTCGCTCTAACCGGCTTTACTGGTTACAAATAAATGACAAACGGTAAATTATAAATGTTAAAAAGCCTTCTTGAAAAAATAAATTCTCCTGATGATTTGAAAAAACTATCGCGATCGGATCTTCCTCTTTTGGCAAAAGAGATACGTAAAATCATCGTAGATGTTGTATCAAAAAACGGTGGTCATCTTGCTTCAAGTCTCGGAGCTGTTGAACTGGCTATCGCTGTTCATTACGTCTTTAATACACCTGTTGATAAAGTAATCTGGGATGTCGGGCACCAGACCTATGCACATAAAATACTTACCGGACGAAGGAGCCGATTTCACACATTAAGGAAGCTTGATGGTATTTCCGGTTTTACTCGCAGCAGCGAAAGCGATTTTGATGCATTTTCAACAGGTCACAGCGGAACCTCAATTTCGGCAGGACTCGGTATTGCCTGCGCCAAACATCTTAAAAATGAAACCTCCAAAGTAATTGCTGTAATCGGGGATGGTTCCATGACTTCCGGTATAGCCTTCGAAGGTCTTAATCAGGCAGGAGACACACACAAGGACAAGGACATTATCGTCATTTTAAATGATAATGATATGTCCATTTCACGTAATGTAGGCGCCCTTTCCTCTTTTTTAAGCAGAAAATTATCTACAAAAAAATTGCAGGAATTAAGAAAGGATTTTGGAGCTTTTTTAAAATCACTGCCAAAGGTGGGAGATGATCTTTATCAAATTGCAAAACGAACAGAAGACTCTTTTAAAACATTTGTCACTCCCGGTATGCTGTTTGAGGCTTACAACTTTGAGTATTTTGGACCGATAAACGGGCACAATCTGAATCATCTCATCGACATTTTAAATAATATCAAATATTTAAAAGAACCTGTCCTCCTTCATGTTAGAACGATAAAAGGGAAAGGATATACTCCTGCAGAAAAAAATCCTGTATATTTTCATGGTTGCGGCAGCTTTGATGCTAAAACCGGTAACTGTATCATGAAATCTGATTTAACCCCCACCTATACCGAAGTTTTCGGCGATGCCATGGTTGAACTTGCCGAAAAAGATAAAAAAATTGTAGCAGTTACCGCGGCCATGCCCGAAGGTACGGGACTTGTCAAATTTGCCGAAACTTATCCTGATCGCTTTTTTGATGTTGGTATCGCTGAACAGCATGGAGTCACCTTTGCAGCAGGATTGGCAACAGAAGGTTTTAAACCTGTTGTGGCTGTCTATTCCACCTTTTTACAGCGTGCTTATGACCAGATACTGCACGATGTCTGCATAGAAGCTCTGCCCGTTGTTTTTGCCATTGACAGGGGCGGCATAGTTGGTGAGGACGGTGCAACCCATCACGGGCTTTTTGACCTCTCATATCTTAGAAGTCTTCCCAATATGACTGTCATGGCCCCAAAGGATGAAAATGAGCTGCGGCGGATGCTAATAACCGCTATTTCTCATAAAGGCCCAATTGCAATTCGATATCCCAGGGGAAAAGTAACGGTTTCAAAGAAAAAAGAAAAAAATGTTCTGATTTCTATCGGAAAAGGTGAAATTATCGCTAAAGGGGATGACATTCTTATTCTTTGCATTGGCCGACCCGTGAGTGAGGCACTATACGCCCAATCTGAATTATCAAAAACAGGAATATCCGCAACTATTGTTAATTGTCGTTTTGTAAAGCCTCTTGATACAGATTTAATATGCTCTCTTGCAGGAAAAATTCCTAGAATAATCACTGTGGAAGAAAATGTTCTCCAGGGAGGTTTTGGAAGCGCAATTCTAGAATGTTTAAATGATAACAACATAACCTCATTTTCTCTCAAACGTATCGGTATTGCAGATACGTTTGTTGAGCACGGTTCACAGAATCTTCTCAGGACAAAATACGGTATTGACGCACAGACTATTGTAAATACAGCTAAAGGACTCATGACTCGTTGAGTATTTGGTTAAATAGATGAGTGGTTAAGTAGTTGAGTGGTTGAGTAGCATAGTCTCAACAAGTATCCCCAAAAAGCCGGTTGAAGCGAAGCGTAAATCCCGCTGAAAGCGGAGCAACGAGCATCCAGAAACCAGTATCTATTATCCAGTATCAAGTATCGAGAAACGAGTAACCAGTAACCAGAAACGAGTAACCAGTAACCAGAAACGAGAAACCAGTATCGAGTATCCAGAAACCAGAAACCAGAAACCGGCAAATAAACAACGATTAGACCTGGCTGTTGTAGAAACAGGGCTTGTACAGAGCAGGCAGCGTGCAAAAGCCCTGATAATGGAAGGAAGAATCCTGGTCAATGACCAACCGGTTGATAAGCCAGGCACACTGGTTTCAAAAAAAGATGATATTTTCCTTAAAGGTAATGACATCCCCTATGTAAGTAGAGGCGGACTTAAGTTGGAGTCAGCCCTTAAAGCATTTGATATAGATGCAGATGGTCTTTTCTGTCTGGATGTTGGAGCATCTACAGGTGGATTTACAGACTGCCTTCTACAGAAGGGCGCAGAAAGAGTTTTTGCTGTTGATGTGGGGTATGGACAACTGGCGTGGAAATTAAGGCAGGATTCACGAGTTGTCGTTAACGAACGCACAAATATCCGCCACATGCCGTTAAAAGCCCTACCCTGCCCTGTTGATCTTATAACAATAGATGTTTCCTTTATTTCTCTTAAAATTGTTGTACCTGCCGTTATGAAGTTTATGAAAAAAGATGCAGGTATCGTTGCTTTAATTAAACCCCAGTTTGAAGTCGGCAAAGGGAAAGTTGGAAAGGGAGGTGTTGTGCGTAATTCTGATTTACATAATGAAGTAATATCTGAACTCACTGATTTTTTCATTGATAAAAGTTTTTTATGCAAACCGGTCATTCCGTCTCCAATACTTGGCCCTAAAGGAAACAGAGAATTTTTTATTTATTTAAAGATGGTCGCGTAAAAAGTAAAAAACTACTTTTTACGAAACGTTTTAAGTTTTAGGATTTCAGGTTTAAGCCTCTATTAAAACGGACAATTACATTTACCTAAAACCTAAAACTTAATACCTAAAACCTGATGAATTCGACTTTTTACGAATTCATCAAATATTGATGGTTGATTTTTTTTAATTTAACAGATAAGAAATATCTTTTAATTCGTGTCATTAGTGGATAGAAGCCACTTCTACTAAATATTTATGAGAGGAGCTTAAATGACTGATATGGTTGATGAAATAAGGAACATTGCACTTGTTGCTCATCAGGGAGCAGGAAAAACTACCCTTGCCGAAATTATGCTTTTTAAAGCAGGAATCGGCAAAAGGATAGGACGTGTTGAAGATGGCAACACATTAATGGATTTTGAGCCTGAAGAAATAAAACGCAATTCAAGTATCAGCAGTTCGTTCCATCAATACGACTGGGATAAACATACCATAACTTTTATTGATACACCCGGAGATCAAAATTTCTTTACAGATACTCGGATATGCATGCAGGGTGCCGATGGTGCGGTAGTTGTCATTGATGCAGTGGATAGTGTAAAAGTTCAAACCGAGCAGGCGTGGGAATTTGCCAACGAGTTCAAAATGCCATGTCTTATTTTTATAAATAAACTTGACAGGGAAAGAGCCGATTTTTTACGCACTTTTAAAGATGCAAATGAATGTTTCAAACCAAAACCGATTATTACACAACTTCCCATAGGAAAAGAAGAAGATTTTAAAGGTGTTGTCGATCTTGTCAGCATGAAAGCTTATATATATGATGCAGACGGTAAGGTTACAAATGTCGACATACCTTCGGATATGGAGGATCTTGTTGCAACTGAGAGGGAGACATTTATTGAAAATGTTGCGGAATCGGACGATGAGCTGATTGAACGGTACCTTGAAGGAGAAACTCTGTCTGATGATGATTTAATGACTGCTTTAAAAAAAGGTACGTTATCCCGTGAATTTGTTCCGGTTCTTTGCGGATCTGCTACTAAAAATATAGGCATTGATTTGCTGATGAATTTTATAATCGATTGTATGCCCTCCCCTATTGACAGAGGCTTAAAAGTCGGTATTGATCCTGAAAACGAAAATGAAATTGATCGCAAACCTGACCAGGACTCGCCTTTTTCAGCTTTTGTATTTAAAACCGTGGCCGACCCATATGCCGGTCGCCTTTCAATATTCAGAGTGGTTTCAGGAAAACTCGGATCTGATGGAAACTTTTATAATGTAAACAAGGAAACAAAAGAACGCTTTAATCAGTTGCTGACAATTGCAGGCAAGGAACAAAAAGCTGCGTCAGGAGCCGGACCTGGTAGCATTGTTGCAGTGGCGAAACTAAAGGAAACAACCACAGGGGATACACTTTGCGATGAGTCGGCCAAGATAAAATATGCCTGCGCAAAGCCTCTGCCCAACCTTATTTCTTTTGCCCTTGAATCCAAGACACAAGGTGATGAAGATAAGATATTCATTTCATTAAACAAACTTTTAGAAGAAGATACAGCATTAGTACTTGAACGTAATTCCGAAACAAGTGAGATCCTCTTATCCGGAGCAGGACAGATTCATATTGAGACCACTATAGAAAAGCTTAAAAGAAAATTTAATGTTGAAGCAATCCTTAAGACTCCAAAAGTTCCCTACAAAGAGACAATTAAAAAGAAAGTTCGGGTTCAGGGAAAACACAAAAAGCAGTCTGGTGGTCATGGGCAATATGGTGACTGCTGGATTCAGATGGAACCTCTGCCCCGTGGGAAAGGTTTTGAATTTGTTGATGCCATTGTGGGAGGTGCAATACCAAAAACCTATATACCGGCTGTTGAGAAAGGAATTGTTGAATCATGCCAAAAGGGAATCCTGGCAGGATTTCCATGCATAGATTTTAAGGTTACACTTGATGACGGTTCATTTCATGCTGTTGATTCATCTGAAATGGCGTTTAAAATTGCAGGTTCCCTTGCTTTTAAAAAAGCTGTTAAAGATGCCAAACCGGTTTTACTCGAACCTATCATGAAGGTTACCATTACAACGCCTGATGAGTACATGGGCGATATAATGGGGGATCTGAACGGAAGGCGCGGCAGGGTTCTTGGAATGGACAGCGCAGGGACAAAACAGGTAATAAATGCAAATGTTCCTATGGCTGAATTTTTAACCTATGCGCCGGATCTCAGGTCCATGACAGGCGGCAGAGGTATGTATTCCATGGAATTTTCGCATTATGACGAAGTCCCTGCCCAGATATCAGAAAAGGTTATAGAGGAAATTAATAAGAGTAAAGAATGATGGTTTCTTGATACGGATACTCGTTACTGGTTTCTTGTTTCTGGTTACTGGATGCTCGATAGTGGATACTCGTTACTTGATACTCGATACTGGTTGCTTGTTGCTGAAAATTCGATATGAGTGCAATGCCAGTTTGTTAATAGCTTCCCAAGACTTTTTGGTTTCAGTGTTCAGGTGTCAGTTAATTCGTTTCTTACTACTGACACCTGAAACCTGACACCCGAAATCCGATTGCAAGGTTTTCGCTTAAAAATAAATTTAACCGTTAACCCATGAACCTTGAACCTGGCTTGCCTCGGCGTCTTGTCGGGGCGTAGCTTGAAAAGCGTAGCCTGAAGCCGAAGGCGAAGCCTGGTCGATTCTGGATAGAAAACCGTAGCTATGGTAACTATTAGTTTTGTAAGTACTTTATTGAACCGCAGAATATCGAACAAGGAATATCGAATGTTGAAGTGACCCCTTTGTAATTCTGTCACGCCTGTGGCGTGATTCGACATTCGATATTCAAGTAATACTCATTTACCACCACACACCCATACACTTCTTACATGGTGCATACCCCGCCCAAAAAGCATCCCACCTGTTTGAAAAATAGATTTTATCTCTTATCTTGCTTCCAAAACGGCATGTTTTAAGATGAAACCGTTTTGATTTTTTATTTCCGATATACCCTTCCCTTTTTTCTTTCCAATTACACCATATGCCTTTTTTTCCCGACATTGCCTTACGCTGGGCTTTAAGCAACACCGAATTATATCTGCTATTCGGATTTCGGGGCAAAAAGAAGCCATATCCCTGTTCCAGTATTTTTTCATTAATAAAACTGTCGTCCGGAAGGAATACATAAGCAAGCAATCTCCCATATTGATCGAGTCGCTCTTTGTCAAATTTAAGCCGAACCTTCTTTTTAAATACCAGTGATTTGTTAAATAGTTTTGCTTTATACCCATAAGGTTCGGCTTTTTTATCTCCATGGTCGATTTCAGGAGTATTAATTCCGATATACCTTATACAACGATTATCATTCAGGATAATGGTGTCACCGTCATTTATCCATTTAACTGTAACCGTTTTTTCCGCAAACAGTTCTGCGGTTAGCAAAAAAAGAAAAATATGAATCAGTAAAAAACAGAAGAAAGATTTTTTCATGATATTAAACCTTGTAACCCTACAACGACATTTGTCGCTATTCATAATATGTCTTTTTTAACTTGTTTGTTTGCCTATCACGTAAGTGTTCCGGGTTACGAGTTGCGTGTTGCGAGTTGTTAATAGGAAATAATCCTTTTTAATAACCCGTATCCCGCAACACGTAACCCGTAACAACATCGCATGGCACAAAAAGAAGCTGTTGCTAAATAAAGCTGTTAAGTTACGTTGTAGAGTTAAGTCCGCAGTGAGATGCCGCACTTTCATCAAGCATTTTCGTTAAACCACCTCGATCAGATGGAATAAATCCAAAAGATTTTTTCCATACTTCATCATCCTCCATACAAAAATAAACCATAACATCCTGGGAATATTCTCTTATCCACCTTAACATTTTACTGTAAAGATTGATGCGTAACGGCTTAAAATATCTCATTTTACCGTCCATTCCTGAGATGAATTCGCCGTATATTATCTTAGAATCAGGAAAACGTGTCTGTATTATCGTCTTTAAAGACGGCATATAACGAAAAGTGCCGAGACTTATCCACACAATATTTTCTGCAGAAACATTGGAAAATATCTGTTCAACAACCTGTCTGTAATCTTCTTCGCATCCGTCATAGATAATCATGGGATCAAAATGAAAGGCAACAGGGTATCCCCATGACTCACATTTTGCAGCGGCTTTAAGCCTGGCTGAAAGTGACGCTGTATTGCGTTCTTCATCGTGAATCACCTTATTTGTATTAAGGGACCAGGAAACTATTGTTTTGCGGTTGTGTTGAAGCTTTTTCAGTCCCTTGATAGCTGTTGTTTTGGTTTTCAACTCCAGCACTGTATTAGACTGGCCTGAAAATTTCGGCACCAGCATGTTTGAAAGGTCGGTCCATGGCTCCCATATCATACTGTCTGTGAATTCTCCGGTTCCTATCCTATATATCTTTTTTTCTGCAAACAGATCGTCCAGTTCTAAAAGAAGAGCTGTATGGTTTACAAAATACTGGAGAATCGGGGGATGAAAATATGACTGCAAAATGCAGTAGGAACAGTCCATGCTGCAGAAAGTTCCTATATTTAGTATCTTATAGCCACAGCAGGTATAATAACTGGTGCCAGGACATTTTTTAACAAAAGCACCCTTGTTTCGTGTAAGAAAGAGAATCTCCTTTCCCTTCCGTACCGGATCATCAGCCTTTGCTATGGAAGTATAAACCTCTTTTACATTCCGAACTATTAAAGACGGAGCTTTAATACGAGACATAATGGATTCAGTCAAAGGAGAATCGGCAACTTGCTGATCAATATATATTTTTAAAGGCTGCATTGCAGGTTCACAGTTCAAGGGTTCAGGGGTTCAAGGTTGAAGGTCCTCTACTCAGGTTAACGGTTCAAAGTTCACGGTTAGTGGGTAAGCTGGATTCGAAAACTTAAACATCTCGAGTTTGTCTCTTTAGCCCACATTCCTTTGTAAAGTGGAGCTTGCTTTGTCAGACAAAACCCTAAACCCCTGAACCGTGAACCACCGAACCTGAGTTAGCAATCTTCAATCATCAATCTTCAATTATTATTAAATAACACTAATTCTCTCTGTTTCCAAGGATAAAGAAGAGGGTTATTGACACCCGCTTACCTTTATTCTATAAAAGAGACCATGACAAAGGATAAAGTAAAAGGTAAAAGACTGGTCGGTCTTTTTCTGCTCGGTTGTCTACTGTTCAACTTTCCCATCCTGTCTTTGTTCAACCTCAAGGTTATAGTGTTCGGCATCCCCTTGTTATACCTTTATGTTTTTTCAATCTGGTTCATATTTATCTTCTTTATTTATTTAATCACAAGGTTCAGCAAAGAGACCACACCGCAGTTTCTCGAAAAGAGATAAATAATGCTAAAAACAGAAGCCATACTTTTCTTTTCCTTCGGTTATATGGGCCTGCTTTTTGCCATTGCATATTTTGGTGACAGGCAGGCAAAAATCGGCCGCAGCATTATCAGTAATCCATATATTTATACTCTCTCCATGGCTGTTTACTGCACAGCCTGGACTTTTTATGGCAGCGTTGGCCGTGCAGCTGTCACAGGCCTGGGTTTCTTGCCTATCTATATCGGCCCTACCCTTATGGCGGCATTAGGGTGGCTTGTGCTGCGAAAGATCATACGAATAAGCAAGATACACCATATCACCTCCATAGCTGATTTTATTGCTTCCAGATACGGCAAGAGCTCAACACTGGGGAGTGTGGTTACCATTATTGCCGTTTTGGGTATCATCCCGTATATTTCACTTCAGCTAAAGGCTATTTCAACAAGCTTTATGATCTTAAAGGGGTATCCGCTGATCAATATGCCGGGCGATTTCGCAGAAATGCCTGTCCTTAAAGACACTGCATTTTATATTGCATTGATATTGGCAGTTTTTACCATCCTTTTTGGAACACGCTCTCTTGATGCAACTGAACGCCATGAAGGTCTGGTTGCGGCTATTGCATTTGAGTCGATAGTAAAACTGTTAGCTTTCCTTGCCGTCGGCATATTTGTTACATACGGAATTTACAACGGTTTTGGTGATATAATTGAAAGGGCCAAAGCAATACCCGAATTAAAACAGTCGCTTACCATAGGAGTCTGGACCTGTTCATATATTAACTGGAGCATATATATTTTTCTTTCAATG
>JAUWOH010000486.1 GCA_030612225.1 Desulfobacteraceae bacterium | reverse complement strand
TTGCCTTAACAGTGCGGCTTATACTGCCTTCCAGTAAATGAAAACTGTCGGCCTCTTCAATGTTGAATATTTCGGAGCTCAATACCTTCACTTTCGTTGCGGTCTGGCACATCCCGGCAGGTGGCTTCATTTGCTTTGTTAACTCCACAAATGCACCCTTGGTGATAGCCCGGTGGCTAACCTTTGACTATGTCGGACTTTAACCGACAAGAAATTACCAGCTTTGCCTGGCGCACTCATTTGTTTTCTCCCTTTCAAAGACTCGGTCTCTTACCGACATGCCAAAGACCCCCTAAGAGGTGGCGTACTGTTGACCCTGGAAGGACCCTGTAAGTCAATAACAAAGCACACAGAGTCTCAGAGTTTTTTCGGCCTCGATAACCAAACAATTATACCGGCTATTATTCCCATTCCCATCACCATGCCGACGGCTGAATGTTTTGCCTGATTTTTTCTCTAACAAACCAGGCAAGAAAAATATCTATCTCTGTGACCTTAGCGTTCTCGAACGACTGTCAAGGAGCTGGCGAGAAATGTCATAAGGAAGCACCCTGCCCGCAAAGCAAAGCCTGGACCATCCCGTCCTGCGGGAAGGTTTAAGGGATTAATGAAATAGGGCAAGAATACCAGATTTTTACGTCAGGGATAAGACCTTGCTTTTCCGAGAGCCGAGTATATGTTCAGGACACTTGTGTGTCAAGATCTTTGTGAATACAACATGTTGGCTTGACTTGATCGGGAATAAGGCGCGTCTGCGGGTTGTCTTCCTCAAACGGGGTCACTGATTAAAAAACAGGTCTGAAAGGCTGATTTTGGACGTAGCACCAGAGTATGACGCGTCTGGTGTTTTTGTGCCTATTGAGTCCGGTAATCGTACGGCGGGATCTGGGAGTATGTGTCATCGTAAACGATTTGAGTAATAGTTTTAGTATTGACGGGCGGAGGTCCATGGTTACGAATTTCCCACATGTTGAGATGCTTTAATAATGGGGGACGTCCCGGAACCCACTACTACCTTGTGTTTATGATAGTTATTTATTTAGTTGCGCATGTCCCCGCTGGGTTCTCTAACAGGAATAAATTGACATATCAATATATGAAGGAGCGTCCCGCAACCTGATCAACCATAAAAGCTTGAGCTATTTTATAAAGATTTGTTGCGGTTTTTGTGTGTGAAGTTCCATCAGTCCATCCAGAATCTATAATATCGGCATTTTCATCGACGATGATGTAGGAGCAATTTCTTTTGATCTGGACATCGATACCCATATAATAGAAAATATTATTTCCCATAATTTTTATCCCATTTACAGATAACGCCCGCTGACATATTGGATATAATCCGGATGTTCGTTTCGATATTCTCTGGACAGCTTGACGATCAGATCCTGATAGCTCAGCGCATGAAACTTGATGCCATCTGATTTTGCCACTGCAGAAAAAGTATCAATCTCATTTCTATGAACGGCGCCGTCTTGTCCCAAAACATCATACCAGAGATACAAAAGCCGGAAGCCGCTTTTTCCGAATTGATTTTTAAGCCCCAGGATGTGCTTGACCAGTTGAGCAGGATGTAAGTGTAAAAATTTATTATCGTTAGGGCTGATCGATTTTGCGAAATCAAAAAGGCTGGGGATATCCTCCCATATGGTTTTAATTTTGAGATATTTGGGATCGATTCCAGAGTGACCTCGCGAACCGTATGCTTCTGAGAATTTACATTCGATGGCAAAAACTTTATATTTAGATTTTTGTGAATTTTCGATGACCACATCGATGTTAGGACCGTAACGGAATTTTGAACTGATCGAATATTTATTTTCAAACCGGATGTTTTGAGGTAGCAGGTTGTTTTTGCTGCATAGCCTGCAAGCAGCGGCGATTTTGGGGATTTGATTGATTCGAAACCAGTAATGAAAGATGTTTACACCCAGTGCTGAGGAAGAATGCACCGCGTGCATTTTAGGGGGGCTATCAGGTTTTCCGTTTA
>JAUWOH010000063.1 GCA_030612225.1 Desulfobacteraceae bacterium | reverse complement strand
CTCAGAAAATAAGAGTTTGCAGCGTGTTGATAATATTGTATTTTTATACTACTTAACCAATCAACGACTCAACTACTTAACGATATCTGAACTTAAGATATCTTTATCAAGTGGCCGGTTGTTCGGGCTCTGCCTTAGGGTTGTATATCTTGGCTTCAGGTTTTATTGAAGGAAGCTCTATTCCCGGTCGCATGGAAAAAATAAGCTCGTCTAACTCTTTTCCCTGGACAGTTTCTTTTTCAAGCAGAAGTTCAGCCAGTTTGTGAAGAATATCCAGGTTTTTTTCTAAAACCTTTTTGGCCTGACGATATGTCGCATCGATCAGGCTGCTGATTTCTTCATCAATCTTTCGCGCTGTTTCATCTGAGAAATCTCGGTGCTGTGCGATCTCACGTCCAAGAAAAATTTGTTCCTCATTTTTTGCATAGGAAAGTGGGCCGAGCTTCTCACTCATACCCCAGTTCCGTATCATCTTTTGGGCAAGATCCGTTGCCTGTTTAATATCGTTGGCTGCACCGGTACTTATGCGCTTAAAAACAATCTCTTCAGCCGCACGTCCACCAAAGGCAACCGACAGTTCACTTTCAAGCTGGTCCTTAAATCTAAAATCCCTTTCTTCGGGCAAAAACCACGTAATGCCTGCTGCATGTCCCCTGGGAATGATGGTGATCTTGTTAACCACATCAGTTTCAGGCAGGAATCGGGCAACAAGTGCGTGACCGCCTTCGTGGTATGCCGTAACCTTTCTGTCTTCTTCTTTGATAACTTTCGACTTTCGTTCCAGACCCATATAGACTTTGTCCTTGGCATCTTCAAAGTCTGCCATGTCTATCTTTTCTTTATCTCTTTTTGCACCAAGAAGAGCAGCCTCGTTTACAAGATTTTCAAGGTCAGCTCCTGAAAAACCTGGAGTCCCCTTTGCCAGCACAACCGGATCAACATCAGGGGTGATGGGTGTTTTTTTCATATGAACCTTAAGGATTTTTTCACGGCCTCTGATATCCGGCAGGGAAACTACTACCTGGCGGTCAAACCGCCCCGGGCGTAGAAGAGCCGGATCAAGCACATCTGGCCGGTTTGTGGCAGATATCAGGATAACGCCTTCATTCGATTCAAATCCGTCCATTTCAACAAGGAGCTGGTTCAAGGTCTGTTCTCTTTCATCATGCCCTCCGCCGAGGCCGGCACCTCTATGCCTTCCTACCGCATCTAATTCATCAATAAATATAATACAGGGTGCATTTTTTTTGCCCTGTACAAAAAGATCCCTGACACGCGAAGCACCGACTCCAACAAACATCTCCACGAAATCAGAGCCGCTTATACTGAAAAACGGAACATCGGCTTCCCCTGCAATGGCACGTGCCAGCAAAGTTTTACCGGTTCCAGGAGGTCCCATCAAGAGCACTCCTTTAGGAATCCGTCCACCGAGACGCGTAAATTTTTTGGGTTCTTTCAGGAAATCTATAATTTCACCCAACTCTTCTTTTGCCTCCTCTATTCCGGCCACATCTTCGAATGTCACCTTATCCTTGTTGTCTGATTGCAAACGGGCGCGGCTTTTTCCAAAAGAAAGGGCTTTGCCGCCCCCGGCCTGCATTTGCCGCATGAAAAATATCCATACGCCAATGAGCACTATCATTGGGAACCATGAAACAAGAATGGACATATACCAAGGCGACTCAGCAGGGGGTTTTGCCTGAATCGTCACGCCTTTTCCCCTTAGAATTTTAATAAGATCCGGGTCCTGCGGAGCATACACCTTAAAGCGGTTCCTGTTGGTATCCGTTACAAAGAGCTCCTGTCCCTGTAAAATTACTTCACCAACGCGTTCATTTTCAACCATGGAAAGAAATTCCGTGTAACTGATATTTGTTTCTGAAAGTTGCTGTTGATTGAAAAGATTATAAAGCATGATCATCATAAGTGTGATGACGAGCCATAAAGACAGATTTTTATAAAACGGGTTCAAAAGATGTTACCTCCTGTTTGCTTGTTGCTGAATTTTCAAGCCATAAATGTAATCATCATTGTCAATTAGGCAAGTGAAAGCTGAACTTTAAGCACGTTTTCGGTTGATTGTGTAACTTTTCCAAATTCATCCTGCCTGTGGCCAACTACCCAGATAATTTTATTGGCGCTAAGAAGAACAGGGCAATTTGCCCGCTTAGTCCTGGAAATTTTGTTATTGATAAAATATTTTTTAAGCTTTTGTGAGCCGGTCATCCCGAAAGGGGTAAATCGATCACCGTGACGAAAATTTCTGACAACTAACGGAAAAGCCAGTTTGCTCATATCAAAAAAAGCTACCTGTTGTCCAGCACTTTGGATATCTGTAATATTTTTAGGGCTTATTACAGAGAATCTTAAACGAGAACCTGTCTCTTTAATACACAAAGACTCAGGGCTTGAACCTGGCTTGTGAATTGTGTATTCGAACAAAGGCCTTTCGATATTTTGAAGGTCTGGGCCTGTTTTTGACCGCACTTTTTCCCCTGATGTAATATAAAGGGTATCCTCTTTTCTTGTTACTGTGATGGAGCCTGGAAGACCAAGACTTCCAAAAGCAGGTACTCTTTCTAGAAGTTTTATAACAGAAGCGATATGGGAAAAGGTAATGCGCCTTAAATCCCCTTTTGTGTTTTCAATCGCTCTGCGTATTACCCGCCTTTTGGGAGCAATATGGATTCGAACAAGTTTCGGGATTGAAAGGACAATCTCTTTTTCTTTTGAGTATAAAAGAATATCTTCATAAAAAGGAGTAATTATATCCTCAATCCATTCTTCATCAGATCTGATAATAGATGAAAGACGATTAACTGTTTCAATTATCCTGGGGTTGTATGATTCTTTTATTAAGGGAATTAACTTGCTGCGAACTTTGTTTCGAAGAAATTTTGTATCTTCATTTGATGTATCTATAACATATTCCAGTTTTTTTACAGCCAGGTAATCCATAATTTCATGCCTGGTTAATCCTAAAAAAGGACGTACAATTATGCCATATTGACTTAAATTGTTCCTTACAGGTGGTATGCCGGAAATCCCCACTGGTCCGCTTCCCCTGAAAAGATACATAAGTACCAGTTCCGCATTATCATTACCCTGGTGACCAAGCGCTATTTTATTATACTTATTTTCTCCGGCAATCTGATGAAAAAATTCGTACCGAACACGTCTGCCCGCTTCTTCCAGTGAAAGCTTATGATGCTTTTTATAACTGAGAACATCTTTCTTTTTAATATAGAAGGGAAGTTTAAACTTTCCGGCAAGGGATGCAACAAACTCGGCATCCCGGTCTGAATCAGAGCTGCGGATTCCGTGATTTAAGTGTGCAACACCCAGTGTGAGAGAAAGTCCTGAAGAGATTTTAAGAAGAACGTGAAGGAGAGCCACGGAATCAGGTCCACCCGAAACACCAACAAGGACAGAATCCTTAGGCTCAAACATTCTGTGGTTTTTAATTGTCTCTTCTACAATTCGGAATATTTTTTTTTCGATAGGATTATTACCGTAACTCTTATGTGAAGAAGGCATGAATAGTTTTTTTTACTCACAGTGCCACAACGTGGCGTATTATAGCTTTTTGCGAGATGATCAATGTTTACGAGTTTGTTTTGAACCGCAGAATATCGAACAAGGAATAATCAATGTCGAAGTAAGGTATTCTATCGTTTTAATAATATAAAGGACAGACTTGTCCGCCGGTTTTGTGGCGGAGCAAAGCGATTCCATACTTCATCATTCGATATTTCTTGTTCGATATTCGATATTTAAATAGTGTTATCTATAATCAGCAATATTTAAACTTATCACTTTCGAACAACAATATCATAACCTTCTGATTTAATAAATAAGTTATTTTCGGTTACAGTGCCACAAAGCGGCATATTGTAGCTTTTTACGATGGCATCAATTTTTTGAGTTGCTCCAGAGCCTTGTCAGACATTTTAAAGGAATGTTCAGTGCCGGGGAAGGATGCTTCAACGACTTCATCTTTATAAGCTTTGAGGGCATTGATAATAGTCGGTCTTATTTTAGTATACTGCTTGACGAATTTAGGCACGAACTTGTCAAATAATCCGATCATGTCGTGCGTTACCAGCACCTGTCCGTCCACATCAACACCGGCTCCGATTCCGATGACAGGCACGCTGACAGCTTTTGCCACGAGTTTTCCAAGAGGTGCTGGGACAGCTTCGAGGATCATGGAAAATACGCCGGCATCTTCCAGCGCTTTGGCGTCGTCGATAATTCGCATGGCTGCTTTGGCGTCTTTGCCCTGCATCTTGAATCCTCCCAGGGCGCTGGCTGTCTGAGGGGTAAGACCGATATGTCCCTGAACAGGGATGCCGGCTTTTACAATACCTTCTACAGTCGTTGCAAAGTCAATACCTCCTTCCAGCTTAACAACATCGCAACCGCCTTCCTTCATCAGACGGCCTGCGTTTATTATCGCTTCCCGAATGGAAGTGTTATAGCTCATAAACGGCATATCCCCTACCACAAGTGGCCCTTTACAGCCGCGAACAACTGCCCTGATATGATGTATCATGTGCTCCATGGTTACTTCAACAGTGCCTTCCAGTCCCATGACTACCATACCCAGGGAATCGCCAATCAGGACGATATCAACACCTGCCTCATCTGCCATCAATCCGAAAGGGTAGTCATATGCGGTTACCATGACCAGTTTTCGTCCGTCTTTCTTAGCCTGCTGAACATCAAGAACGGTTACTTTTTTATCGCTCATTGCTTATTCTCCTTAAATCAGTATTGATGGCGTCGTAGAAAGTCCCATCTACTGCGTTGCAGCGATTTTTCAGAAACTAGGCATACTACATGTATTGCCTATTCCCTGAAAAACCACTGCGCCTTGCACCCCAAGGGCACTTCCTGCGGGGCGTATATGGAACTTTCTACTTAGCACCCCAAGGGCATTTCCTGTGGGCACCATCGGTGATACTTTTTACGAGTTCATCAATATTCACTTACGAATAACTTGCAACCCGATTATTCATAATGTGCTTGCAGCGTCTCAACAAGTGCAGTCAATGTCTGATTAACCGGCACTGTAACCCCAAGTTTCTGAGCTTCTTTTACTATTGCACCGTTAATTGCGCTGATTTCGGTTTGACGTTTATTATCAACATCCTGCCCCATGGAAGAACGATTGTTCCTGGTGGCTTCGGCTACCTGAAAAACATGCTCAACCGTGTTGTCTGATACTTTGACACCCTGTGCTCTGGCAACCTCCAAAGCTTCTTCAACAGCAGCGCAAGAGAGCGCTTTTGTTGCTGCAAGATCAAGAATTCGGCCGTTTTTAATTCCGGTTAAGGCTGTAATGGCGTTGATACCGACATTGACAAGGAGTTTTCCCCAGATTACGCTTCGGACATCATCAACCGTTTCAGTGACAATACCTGCTTTATTAAATACATCGGTAATTTTGGCAATGCCGGTTTTTTGAATACCCGTCCACATTCCAATTACAGTCGGTCCGGTTCCTGCATGACGAATACTCCCCGGTCCCAGCATTGTAGCACCGTAGGATGTGGTTCCAGCAATGATTCGGCCAGGATCAATAACTTCATCGATTATGTCGGCATTACCCATTCCATTCTGAAGAGTCAATACAAATCCGCTATTGCCCACAAGTTCTGAGGCTATCCTGGCAGCATCAACCGTCTGGGTTGATTTGACAAAAATAATGGCAAGGTCTGTTTTTCCTATCTGCCTTTTATCCGAAGTTGCATTTACACTAACCGAGCGTGTTTTGCCGTTAAGTTCAATATCAAGACCTTTTTCATTTATGGCTTTAACATGCTCTTCCCATATATCATAAAGCCGGACATCCTCACCCGACTCGGCCAGAATAGCTCCGAAAAGGCTCCCCATGGCACCTGCACCGATAACAGTAATTTTCACAATTATACTCCTTTTTTATTAAATTTTTAAAACCACGTCCTTCCCCGCTTGACGGGATCTTTGATGGGTGTGGTCAGAGATAATTGGCTTTGCCTGGTTAAATCTCAAAGAGTGTCTAAAGTGAGCTAAAGTGCCTAAAATGCCTAAAGTTGTGGTGTCGCTCTGCTCCAGGCTTCGCCTTTGGCTACGCCCTGGCAAGCCATCTTTCTTTATAAAAATAAAACAGACAGAATTCCTTAACTTTAGTCACTTTAGCTCACTTTAGTCACTTTAGTCACTTTTAACCTGGTGTATCCGGCCCCTTCGAGGGGTAAATCAATGCCACGTCCTTTGGGCGTGGATTCTTTACTTTGCCACTAACTTTGCCATCCACATAGTCAGGGGCGAATAAAAGGTAATTATTAAAAGGTCTATAATTAAAATTCCCAGAAAAGGTAAAATCCGTTTGCTGATGGCTGAAAGACTATCACCTGAAATTGAACAGGATACGATCAGGCAAATCCCCATTGGAGGTGTGAGCATTCCGATTGCAAGATTTGCGACGACTATAACCCCAAGTTGAATTATATCAATACCAAGAGAAGGGAGCATTGCCGTAATCATGGGTACAAGCAGAATCAATGAGGCGGTTGTCTCTACGAATGTACCGGCAATGAGAAGAACCATATTAATCAGCAACAACAAAATAATCGGGTTTTCAGTCAAAGTGAGCAATGTGCCGGCCAGTCGGGCAGGGATGTCTTCGATGGCTGCAATCCAGCTAAATACAGATGCTGTAGCAATGATGAACATAACAATAGAAGATGTTATCGAACCGTTTCTGAACAAATGAACAAGATCCTTTATTTTGATCTTTCGATACACAAGCATGCCTACAACAAGAGCATAAACCACAGCCACTGCAGCAGACTCTGTTGCAGTGAAAATTCCGAAAAGGATGCCGCCGAGAATGATAACCGGCGCGCCCATGGCAATAAGGGCTCTTTTAAATGTGCGCCAAACCTCGATTATTGAAAAGCTGGTTGTGGAAGCATAACCGTGTTTGGCTGAAATATAGGTTGCTACTCCGATGAGGGAGAGCCCGATGAGAACGCCGGGAAGAATCCCGGCGGCGAAAAGTTGACCAATGGAAGCCCCGGTTAAAAATCCAAAGATAATCATGGGGATTGAAGGTGGTATGATAACACCGATGGAGCCGCCGGATGCCTGAACTGCTGCGGCAAAATCGGATTTATAACCGGATTTTTTCATTGCAGGAATTAAGATGGCGCCTACAGCAGCGGCATCAGCGGCAGCGGAACCGGATATACCGGCAAAAAACATTGCTGAAACGATTGTAACTGCAGCCAGTCCTCCAGGAAGCCATCCCACAAGAGAATTTGCAAAATCTATGATTCTTCTGCTTATTCCACCGGCTTCCATAAGAGTTCCTGTAAACATAAAAAGAGGAACCGCCATAAGGTGAAAAGAGTCTGTTCCACTGAACATCCTCTGTACAACCATCATCATGGAAAAGTCGCCCTGGATAAATATTGCCAGAATCGAGGCTACACCTATTGCGATTGCAATGGGCGTGTTAATTGCAAAAAGGAGAAGAAGGGAGAGCATCAGAACTTCAACTGTCACGGGAACCTCCTTTCAGTTCATTTACTAAAAATGTGATGCCGTGAAATAGAAGAATGAGGCCGCTTATTGGAATAATGCTTAATATAATCCATTTGGGCAGTTGAAGGGCCGGAGTTATTTGCAGCCTTATAAAATATGCAAATTGACAGCCATAAAAAATCATTACACAAAACAACATGATCGAAGCAAGATGAACTAATACTGCTGATGTTTTCCGGATTGAAGAAGACATTCTGGAGTACAGGATATCAATACCAGGATTGGCTTTGCGATAATATGCCACTGAAGCCCCAAAAAAAGTAAGCCATACCAGAAGAAAACGGGCAAGTTCTTCGGACCAGAATAATGATTGATTCAGCACATACCTGAAAAAAACCTGGACAGCTACAATGATGGCCATTGTAAAGCCAAGCCCGAATAGAAGATATTCGATCCAGTGATTTATTGAGCGACTTAAACGTTTGAGAGTGTACACGATGTCCCTATTGGTAATTGAAGATTGAAAATTGACGTAAGCGTTTACAGGCACCGCATCTGCGCGTGATCAGGGCAACCAGCATAGCAGACTATAGCTGGTCGCCCTGATCACACACATCTGCAGCACCTGTGAACGCTTACAGGATGCAGATTGTACAACCTTTTTGTTTCGAATGGGCGTGAACGTGTACAAATTGACGATTTAAAATTCACTTCCTCATTCAATATTCAATCTTCAATAGGAAATTTTCAATCTATTGGGTTGCATCCAGCATTTTCAAAAGCATTGCATTAACCCTTGGGTCGCTGTACAAATCCATATCTTTCAGATTAGCAACTTTTGCGCGAAATGCAGCAATATCCGGATTTTCTTCTACCTGCATTCCTTTTTCTTTTAAAAGCTTCAGGCGCGCAGCATTTTTGTCGCGATTTTCCTTGCGCTGGAACACAGCTGCCTCATACATTGCTTTTTGAATCATATCCTGTGTTTTTGAATCGAGTTTTTTCCACCATTTAAGGGAAGCTACATCAATATGATAGGAATAGACATGGCGGGAAAGGGTCATATACTCTTGTATTTCATAGAATTTATAAACTTCCATGACCCAAAGGGGGTTTTCCTGGCCATCTATTACACCCTGTTCAAGTTCTGTATAAATCGGCCATGGCATGGGGGTGGGGTTTGCTCCAAGAGCCTGCCAGATGGCTTTGTGGATTGCAGAAGCCATGACCCTGATTTTAAGCCCTTTTATATCTGCCGGGCTTTTAATCGATCGTTTGTTATTTGTAAGGTTCCTGAAGCCGTTTTCAGAAAAGCAGAGCCCTTTAAACCCGGAACTTTCCAGGCTTTTTAATATTTCGGTTCCGAGAGGCCCGTCCAGGATTTCATCGGCCTGCGCATTATCTTTAAAGAGAAATGGATAGTTAATAACCCTTGCAATGGGATCAAAGGTGTCAAATGGGCCGCCGGTAATAACTGCCATCTGGACAGTGTTCATCTGGACCTGCTGGAGAATTTCCGTCTCATTACCAAGGGATGCGGAGTGAAAAATCTTAACCTTGATTTCACCTTTTGAGCGCTGTTCTATCAGCTCTTTGAATTTTTCTGCTGCAATATTCTGGGCACTACCGGGTTTGGTTACAACGCTGAGCTTGATTTCTACAAGTTTCGGAGGAGCTTCAACTTTTTTCCAAATAAAATAGGCGGCAATAACTGCTGCAATAATAATTAATACGACAATTCCCTTTTTCATAATACGGCCTCCATTAATTGTGATGGTTTCGTAAAAAGCTGCAATATGTCACTTTGTGACACTGTAACCGAAAATAACTTGTCAATTATATCAGAGTTTATGATTGAGTTGTTTGAAAGATATTGCAAATACAAGATACAACTATTTAAATATCGAATATCGAACAAGGAATTTCGAATAACGAAGTGCGGAATCGCAAAGCTCCAGGCGTCGCCTACGGCTATGCCCCGGCAAGCTATCTTTTTAAATATTAAAAAATGGTAGAATACCTTACTTCGACATTCATTATTCCTTGTTTGATATTCTGCGGTTCAAAACAAACTTGTAAGCTTGATTTTTATTAAAATAACTTATGAATCATATCAAGAGGTTATGATTTAGATGATATGAAAGGCTATTTTTCCATCTCCTGGCGCTTGCTTTAGCATACACTTGACACAGTGGCAATAGTAACTATTGGTTTTATAAGTATTTTTTACGAAGCAATCAAGTATTACTTAGGGAAAACCGCTCCCTTATCCGCACTTGAAACAATTTTTGCATATCTTGCCACACAGCCGGTTTTTATTTTGGGTTCAAATTCAGGCAATTGACTGGTTCTTTTAAGAATTTCATTTTCAGGCAGCTTGAGATTCAGCGTTTTACCTGGAATGTCAATCTCAATGATGTCTCCATCCCGAACCACGGCAATAGGGCCTTTTACAGCAGCCTCGGGAGAAATGTGTCCTATTGAGGCACCATGGGTGGCGCCGGAAAATCGACCGTCGGTAATTAGAGCTACTTTCCTATCCATTCCCATACCTGCTACCGCCGACGTGGCAGATAACATTTCCCGCATTCCGGGACCGCCCCGTGGCCCCTCATAACGGATAACAATTACTTCTCCCTTTTGTATTGTTTTTCCCATAATTGCAGAAACAGCGTCTTCTTCATTGTCGAAAACACGTGCCGGACCTGAATGCTTCATCATTTCGTCAGCTACTGCCACCTGTTTGACAATTGCTCCATCCGGTGCCAGGTTCCCGGTTAAAACAGCCAGACCGCCGGTTTTATGAACTGGATTTTCAACAGGACGGATGATTGACGGATCTTTTATTCCGGCTCGAATTTCATACAGCATTTCTCCGAGAGGTTTTCCATAAGCCGTCATCGGTTGATCATTAATAAGTTTGGCCTTACGAAGTTCTGTTAAAATTGCAGGCACTCCTCCTGCATAAAACAGGTCTTCAACATGATGCGGCCCTGCAGGGACAAGAGATGTCAGGTGAGGAATTGTATCGGTAAAGCGATCAAAATCCTTCAATGTTATATCAACATCAGCATAATAAGCAATTGCAGGAATATGAAGGGTTGTATTGGTTGACCCTCCCAGTGCCATATCAAGTGCAATGGCGTTATAAAAAGCCTCCTTTGTCATTATATCTCTGGGTTTGATATCCTTATTTACAAGCTCTACCGCTTTTAACCCAGTTTGCTTTGCGAGAAGTACTCTTTCGGAAAAAACAGCCGGAACACTGCCGTTAAAAGGAAGGGACATGCCCAGGGCTTCGGATAAGTGGCTCATGGTATTGGCTGTAAACATACCAGAGCAGGAACCGGCGCCCGGGCATGCATTACATTCATATTCAAGGAGTTCTTCTTCAGTGATTTTTCCTATGGCAAAACTCCCCACAGCCTCAAAAACCTTATCAAGCCCGGTATTTTTTCCGGATACCCTGCCGGCGAGCATAGGTCCTCCTGAGATAAAAATGGAAGGAATATTTAATCTGGCAGCGGCAATGAGCATTCCCGGAATTATCTTATCGCAAGAGGCGAGGAGAACAAGGCCGTCAAAAGGGTGAGCCATTGCCATAATTTCGACGGAATCTGCAATCAATTCGCGGCTGACAAGCGAATATTTCATTCCCTCATGATTCATTGCAATGCCGTCGCAGACACCTATGGTATTAAATACCATGGGTGTTCCTCCGGCAGCATAAACTCCGGCCTTTACAGATTCAACCAGTTTGTCCAGATGGATATGCCCGGGTATAATTTCATTAAATGAATTAGCAATTCCGATAATCGGTCTTTGCAGCTCCCGGTCCGAAAAACCGCTTGCTCTTAATAAGGAGCGATGGGGTGCCCTTTCCGGCCCCTTAGTCATCAAATCACTTCGTTTTTTCATATACATTTTCCTTTTACCAAGCGTACTCATAATAATTAAACTTTTTGCACAATATTAAACACACAAAACTTTGTCAAGGCTTATTTTCCTGTCGCTATAGTAACTTCTCAGGTTTCAGGTTTCGCTCACTTCGTGAGCTACATTTGCCTGGCGTTGCTCGGCGTCATTGAAAACAACAAATTACAAACAACGACAGCTACCGAAGCGAATTCGCTCCTGACACATGACACCAAAGAGGCTGCCACAAGAAATACCATAGTGCCAATTATGTTAATCACCGATTTTCGCACCAATAATTTCCGATATTTTTAAATAGCCGATATTTTTAATGTTAGTAAAATAAATATTATAAATTCAAGCAGTTGCTTTTTTGTCATCTAATCTGATCGTTAAAATATCTTATATTGTATGACG
>JAUWOH010000267.1 GCA_030612225.1 Desulfobacteraceae bacterium | reverse complement strand
AGTGTAAGACAGATCATTGTCCGCGAAGATAAGCACTGTTTTAACGCCTATGGGTGGCTCAAAGGCTTCCATAAGCGCCCAGCTTACTAATGACCACGCAGGCTTATTTGTCTGCTCATGCACTGCCAGAGCTGTTTCTATTCCCTCAGCCACACATATCAACCCATCAACCGGATCAAATAATCGTATCGCTCCCCCCGCCATTGGTTTCAGTGTAGGCATAAGTTTTTTCGTATTCTTTACATTTGCTTTACGCCCGTCTAACGTTAAATATGTCCTATGGATAGTGACTGCCGTACCGTCCTGAAGTGTGTAGGCTGCGAGCATGGCAGGCATTTTTGTATGTGTTTCAGGCTCATAACAAGCAGGATGATATCTCAGTTTATTTGATGTTATCTTTATTCCACGGTTGGTTAAATACTGAGATACCGGATCGCCTGTGCAAACTACCTCTGACTCAGTGTATGTTTTTCTAAGCATTTTCTTGTCGGCTTTCTTTTCAGGTTGTGGCTTTGAAATATTGGCCGATCCAAGAACACCACGAATGGCAATAACAGCTTCTTTGAAGTCCACACCCAGAACTTTCATGATGAGAGATACCCCATCCCCTGATCCACAGTGGTTGCATATCCACGTTCCTGTACCACCCCTATCATCCATTCTGAACCTTGTCCCGTTCTTGCCTGGTCCACATATTGGACATGCACAATGGTGTCCGCTTTCACCAACCTGTATACCTAACGCCTGGAATATCCCAGGCCACCGGTTCAAACACTCTTCTTTTATATCATTCATATCTCCACCATAGCAAACTCCCCGAAATGCTTTACTGCCGCATTTATATATGCCAATTTCGCCTCTTCTTGGCTCTTAAAAGAACCCAACCATATTTCTTTTCTGTTGACCATTATCCTGGCTCCCCATGAATTGCCACGCTTTTTAACCCCTTTGCACCCAGATTTACTGTTATCCCAACCTTTGGAATTTCTACAGTTTTCAGTATTAGTGCAAAGCCGAAGGTTATATTTTCTATTATCTAATGGATTTCTATTCTTATGGTCTATCATCGTATGTCTGCTTGGCTTTCTGCCCATGATAATATGCTGAATAGTAATCTGCCTTTCATATCCTTTCGTACGACCAACTACCTTTGCAGGTATTGCATTTCTCCCTAAAGACACACACCACCTGTAATCTTTAATTTTACTCACATCTTCACTGTCTATTATAGCCAGAGCCCTTTCATTATGATCTCTGCAGTGCAATGTAATTTCAGCAACATCACCTTTAATTTTTATCTTATTACGGCTTCTTTTTTTCTGCATCATATGCCCATAAATAAAAAACTCTCTCTTGTTGCGATGAAAAAACGGTATGTCTTTTCACAAGAGAGAGTTCTGGTTGATTATTTAAGGTCCGTTTTTTCATCGCAGATACTTTATACGCTTTTCATATACTTCTGTCAAGGCCTTTCTTATAACTCTTTGCCTTTTTGATTAATATATATTTCAGCAAATTGGCTATGTGTCCTTCTGGCTTTATTGCTTGAATATCATTAACACGCCGGTCGTTCGGCCATACACCGGTATAGTCTTTATATGAATGAGCTGCCCATCCGGACTTGTATCCCTTCTTTTCAGCCTGCCATACAAGGGCTCCCATTAGTCGTATTTTGTCGGCCCATGACATTCCACGATTTTCTTTATTTTTTGATTTAACTGCAAGTTCTTCAAGTTCTGCATTAATAGTTTCGATTTTCTTTCCGAAGCTGATTACCTCAGTATAGCAATCAGGACAAACCCCGCTGCCCTCGAATGTTAAACCACATGCTCTGCACCTAACAAGTTTCTTTGTTTGTTTCTTGGTTGGTTTGACGAACGCTTTTTCATTCCCGTCAAGTGTCCACTCAATTTCTAAGTCTAATAACCCATGAGTTTCAATCACGTTTGCATGATCCAAATACAATAAGTTTTCCTTTCCTTTTTCAACTCTCAGGCCACGGCCCCCGCTTTGACGATATAGGCCCATGCTTTTAGTAGGTCGTGCCATTACAATACAACCTATACTTGGTACGTCCAGGCCCTCTACATACAATAATACATTACACAATACCGTTATATCTCCTCTTTCCATTTTATCAAACACGTCTTGGCGCTCATCATCTGAGCTTCTTGCGTTCAAATGAGCCGCTTTTATTCCGGCATCTTGAAAAGCTTCGCATACCGCAATAGCATGTTTGACGTTTACACAGAACACTAAAGTTTTTCGGTTCTCTGCAAGTTTAAGCCAATTCTGTACGATATCGCCTATAAGTTTTTTGTTTATAGTTTTATCTGCCAAGGCTTTTACTTGATAGTCACCCATTGACATTTTAACACCATTAAGATCTATCCTTCCAGGTACAAAATATCTAACCGGGCAAAGATATCCTTGATCCGTTAGTTCCCCGACCCCAGGGCCTATAACAAGATCATCAAATACTTCCCCTAATCCTCTACCATCAGCTCTTGCAGGAGTTGCGGTACAGCCTATAATTATCTTATCTTTGTATAAATTTATTATATCTGTAAAAGACTTACTAACTGCTCTATGGCATTCATCTATGAGAATTACATCGGCATCAATAAAAAATCGGTTTATGATTAGCTCATCTAATTCCAAGCGTCTCTTGTATGTTTGAATAGACGCTAACTGTACCGGTTCGTCAAGGTTTGAAGACACCCCAGCCATGATAATTCCTGGAGTTATTCCAAAGTGGCTTTTCAATGTCTCGCTCATCTGAAATATAAGGTTCCTTTTATGCACAAGAAAAAGGATTCGTTTGCCGTTATCAGCCGTTGATTTGGCTATCTGTGAAAAGATAGGGGACTTTCCCGATCCGGTCGGGAAGACAAGTAATGGTCTCTTATTGCCTCGATGAAGGCTTGCCCTTAAATTGTCAATTGCTTCTATTTGATATTTTCGCAGCTCCATGGTTGGCCCCTCTTTAGTGCTATATAACCTAGTATGGAGTTGGGTTTATTTTTTTCATCTGGTAAGGCCATACTCCTGTTCCTGCTCCTGCTCCTGATTAGGCATACTCTTCCCGATAGCCTTCCCGAAAGGCTTCCCTGTGACTTTTTCTAACGTTAGAATGTGTGGGGTCCTGAATCGGCATATTCCATTATTTGGCTTGTCCTTTTGCGGTGTTTTAATTATCATATTTCTGTAAGCAGAAGTAGCATTAAACTCTTTATCATTCCAAATTCGAGTCGTCACCCTCTCTGTATTTCGCCATAAAAGCCCCTTAGACGCACATAGGGCGTATCAGATAGGAGATCGCGGCCCAAGGGTCACACTCAACTGTTTCATGCGCTCTCCGTGGCTCTCAGAGCTTCGCCATTATAAGCCTTTGAAATAAGTCAGCGGTTAATGCATGTTTCGTCAAATCTTTTTCCCTTGCCATGGAAACAATCTCGCAGCTCCATGGTTGGCCTCTCTTTAGTGCTATATAACCTAGTATGGAGTTTCATATGGTAAGGGTGTACTAGTACTTACAGATACAGATACAGAACTAGATACAGATACAGATACAGAGCGGAACGGAGAGACTCCCGACAAACTCCCGACAAATCCACAGTATTCATTTTTTCCTGCCTGTGTATTCATCCCTGTATTTCAATAGGTTAGGACATTCAAGGCTTATGAGGCCTTGAGAGTCTTTTACGATAAAAAGTTTCAGATTATTTGAAAAAGTTAAGAATTTTCTCAACTTTTTGTCAGAAACTCCAGTTATTTTCTTCCAATTTTTTAAGGAAAACGTCATTGAAGTGCAATCTTTTTTATCCATTTTCTCTGCTATTGTTTCAAGGATTATCCAGTATAGGCCATATCCTTCAATTCCGAATTCGTCTTGAATTCGGCGTAGCTTTTCGTCTCTATTGGAAGCTGATAGGTGTTTAAACCATCGCATATTGTCGCCCCCTAAAACCACAAAAAGTCACAGGGCGTGGAGATGCCGCTCCGACCACACCTAGGAGGTATGGCTTCCCTGTGACTTTTTCTAACGTTAGAATGTGTGGTGTCCGGAATCGGCATATTCCATGATTTGACTACATTTTGTCAAACATTTCCATATAAATCTATCTTATTTAATAACCCTTGTTCGCAGTAAATACACTTCTCCAGTTGCAAATCTTGCCCAACAAATCTTCCAAAGCTTGACTTATCTCTATACGTTTTTGCCCGGTCCTGCCTTTTAACGCAGGTTGTTTTTTTCAATGTGCAATCCTGTCTTATACACCGGAAATATGCCGGGTCATCCAATAAATCAGTAGCTGTCATTATCCCCTCTGTTTGGAAAACTATGTTAGTAGTTCCTTCGGATCTATCCCGAAAACCTTTGCAATCTTTGTGATTGTCGGTAGCCTTGTTGATTTGGCTTTCAAAATGTAATCAACTGCCTGCCTACGCATTTTAATTGCGTCTGCAAGGTCAGATGGGTTCATTCGCCGTTCTCTCATTTCTACACGTATTTTTTTAGTATTTAGTTTCATAATGATTTCACTTATATATTAATAAAGAAAAAAAGTAAAGCAAAATGTTTTTAACAAGAAAATAATTTTTATGCAGAAAACACTTGACAAAGCAATCTGGACATGAGACAGTAAGATCAACCTCAAACATCAAAGCGACTTCGCGGGTTTCGACCGACAGCATCGCAAGATGTGAAAAGGAAACCGATAACTATCTGAGAGGGCTTCTATTCTTAAAGACAGAGGATGGACTTGCCAAGGTTGCGGTCAGGTAGTTGATCGGGATCTCAATGCTGCTCAAAATATCCTCCAATTCGGTAAACTTTCAACGGTAGGGCAGGACTTGTCCAAACCGCTCAAACGCCCAGGGAGACCACGTGCTGTCAG
>JAUWOH010000115.1 GCA_030612225.1 Desulfobacteraceae bacterium | reverse complement strand
GACTAAAATGGATGGTGATGCACGTGGCGGGGCAGCCCTTTCTATCAAAGCAATTACAAATAAACCGATAAAATTTATCGGTGTAGGTGAAAAATTAAGCGACCTGGAGCCTTTTCATCCGGACAGGATGTCTTCCAGTATTCTGGGGATGGGAGATGTCCTCACCTTTATTGAAAAAGCCCAGTCGATGGTTGATGAGAAAAAAGCGGCCGAACTTGAAAAAAAGTTAAGGAAAAGCCAGTTTACCCTGGAGGATTTTCGTGACCAGATGGTTCAAATTCGAAAAATGGGCTCAATATCAGATTTACTAAAGATGATTCCAGGGGTCGGAAACAGTAAACAAATGAAAAACCTTAAAGTGGACGATAGAGAACTCGTCAGGGTTGAAGCAATGATTAATTCCATGACGACCCAGGAACGACATAAACATACTATCATAAACGGAAGTCGCAGAAAAAGGATCGCTAAAGGAAGCGGAACACGAGTTCAAGACGTAAACAGACTTTTGAAAAACTACACCCAGGTTATGAAAATGATGAAAAAATTTAACAAAGGCGGTATGCAGTCACTAGGCCGTGGAATGCTGCCTTTTTGAAGGAGAAACCAAAATGTCAGTAAAAATCAGATTGGCCAGACATGGAGCAAAAAAAAGACCTTTTTACAGAATAGTTGTTGCTGATAATGAAAGCCCAAGGGATGGCAGATATTTAGAAAACGTCGGCACATATAACCCTCTTAAGGAGCCTGCAGAAGTTTCTTTTAAAGAAGAACGTATCAGGTACTGGATGGATCAGGGCGCACTTCCTTCAGATACCGTAAAAAGTCTTTTGAAAAAAGAAGGGTTTTTTGCTATGAATAACTAGCAGTTAAGAGACCTTTGCAAAGGTCATATCAACATGCCTGAATACTCAACCGCTAACAAAGGAGATGGAGCTATGAAAGATCTGATTGGTTATATTGCTAAAGCACTGGTTGACAACCCTGAAGAAGTCACGGTTTCTGAGATTGAGGGCAATCAAACCTCGGTACTTGAACTTAAAGTTGCCAAAGAGGATCTCGGCAAGGTTATCGGAAGGCAGGGAAGAACAGCGCGTGCAATGAGGACTATTTTAAGCGCGGCTTCCGCGAAAATAAAAAAGCGTACTGTTCTTGAGATTATAGAATAATAACGTGGTGAAGGAAGGTTTTCTTCTCATTGGAAAGATCACCGGCGCCCATGGTATAAAAGGAACCAGTAAGGTCTTTTTTTATTCCGAATCATTAACTGCTATTGAATCGGATAGCTTTATCCTTTTAAAAAACCTCGAAGGCCTGGAAAAAACATATGAGATAAAATGGGTTAGACCTCATGCGCGCGGGTTTCTATTATCATTGAAAGGTATAAGCTGCCGTGAAGAGGCCAAAGCTCTTATTGGATCCGAGCTTTTTATTAAAAAAGAAAAGCTCTCCGAACTTGAAGACGGCACTTACTACTGGTTCGATATCATAGGGCTGGATGTATATACTGTTGAAGATAAATATTTAGGCTGCGTCGAATCGATCATTCCCACAGGGAGTAACGATGTTTATGTTGTGAAAGATGCTGCCGGCAATAATGAAACACTGATTCCTGCACTTGAATTGGTAGTTTTAGAAATTGATAAAAATTTAAATATTATGCGAGTTGATTTGCCGGAAGGTCTTTGAATTAATGGTAATCGTTCACAGGCACCGCATCTGCGCGTGATCAGGGCAACCAGCATAGCAGACTATAGCTGGTCGCCCTGATCACACACATCTGCAGCACCTGTGGACACTTACAGGATGCAGATTGTACAACCTTTTTGTTTCGAATAGGCGTGAACGGGTACAATTAATGTGATGAATTTTATCGCCCTTACCATCTTTCCTGAAATGTTTAGTGTTTTTTCGGGCTACGGCATAATAAGAAAAGCGATAGAAGAAAAAAAGATATTTGTTTCAGCCATAAATATCAGAGATTTTGCGCAGGACAAACACAGGGTAACTGATGACAGGCCTTACGGCGGAGGTTGCGGAATGGTAATGAAGCCGGAACCTCTGGCAGGCGCAATTCAGGCCGCAAAAGACAAATTGCCATCTGCGAAAACAATCCTTTTGACACCTGCAGGACGTGTTTTTAACCATAACCTTGCCGGAGAGCTTGGATGTTGCGACGGCCTTATCCTGGTTTGTGGGCGTTACGAGGGTGTAGATGAAAGGATTTGTCACAACCTCATAGATCTCGAAGTCTCCCTGGGCGATTATGTCATGACAGGTGGTGAACTTGCGGCAATGGTCATTATTGATGCTGTGGCCCGTCTGATCCCGGGAATCCTCGGAAGTACCGATTCGGCCCAACAGGATTCATTTTCAGGCGGTCTTTTAGAGCATGCACAATATACAAGGCCGCAAAATTTTGAAGGCGATGAAGTACCAGAAGTTCTATTGTCCGGCCACCACAAAGAAATTCAGAAGTTCAGGCTTGAGACATCGTTGATACGCACATTTTTAAAAAGAAAGGACCTGCTTGAAAAAAGGCCCCTGAATAATCAGGAAAGAATAATTTTGGAAAAATGGTGTCGCGATATTAAAAAGATCATAAATTTTAACCACGGAGAGCAATAGGGTTCGCACAGGACATAAGCTTCTTAATATCGCTGTGAATAAATTTAATAAGCCATATATTCCAAGAGACCTTTGAAAAATGTTCAATTTTGTTTGAGTTCAAGGAAAGCGAAAATTTTAACCGCAGGAATATATGGAATATTTTGAGGATTAAAATTTGAGCCTGACACAGAAATCGGACAAAAGGGGACGTTTTTCAAAGGTCTCTTCAAATCTTTATGTAGCTCTTGTCCACTATCCGGTGGTCAATAAAAATGGTGATGTCATAACATCCGCAGTAACCAACCTGGATTTGCACGATATAGCAAGGGCGGCTAAAACATATGGTGTAAAATCGTTTTATGTGGTTACACCACTTATTGACCAGAAAGAACTTGCTGAAAAAATTGTTTCTCACTGGACCGATGGACTGGGAGCAAGATATAATCCGAAAAGGCGACAGGCTCTTGAATTGATCCGTGTTGAAGAGACTTTAGAAAGAGTCTTTGCTGGTATTAGAAAAGATTGCGGTGCTTCACCCAAAACTGTTGTTACGAGTGCAGGAAACGAGTTTAAAAATATAAGTTTTGGAAAATTCCGTAAAATTTTAAAGGATGGCAGACCCTATCTTTTAATTCTGGGAACAGCGTGGGGGCTTTCAAACAGTTTTATTGCAGAAGCTGATTATATGCTTGAACCGATCAGGGGGAACTCAGGCTATAACCATCTGTCTGTCCGCTCTGCCACTGCTATTATTCTAGACAGGTTGATGGCTGAGTAAAAAGTCTCATCTACTGCGTTGTAGCGGTTTTTCAGGAACTCGACATACTACATGTATAGTCTCGTCCCTGAAAAACCGCTACGCCTTGTATATGAGCCTTTTTACTCAGCCATCCGGCGCTTATTTAAAGATTTTTTACGAGTTCATAAAAATTGATACATTAATTTAATGTTCTGAAAAAATTTGCTTTTTTCAAAAAACTAAACTTCTATAAATCAATAATCAATAGAGAAAGCCCGAGAAAGGGATAACCGGGTACAAGGAACTTTACAGTATGGAAAAGATAAAACAGTTGGAAAGAGAAGTGATGCGTCTCGATCTTCCGGATTTTAAAGCGGGAGATACGGTTAAGGTTCACGTTAAAATAAAAGAAGGTGAAAAAGAGCGTATTCAGATATTTCAGGGTGTTGTTTTAAGCAAGCGAAGAAGCTCAACAAACGCCACATTCACCGTGCGAAAAGTATCATACGGCGTCGGGGTTGAACGCATCTTCCAGCTCCACTCTCCCATTATAGACAAAATTGAAGTGGTTACAAGAGGCCGTGTACGACGTGCAAAAATTTATTATCTACGCAATCTGCGGGGCAAGGCTGCAAGGATAAAAGAACGGCGATACGACCGGAAGTAAAGAATCTTCGTTCTAAGGCCGCGGCATTGATCTGCCCCTTAAAGGGGCTGCAAGATACATTTGGCTTTAAAGGTGTCGTATTGTACTAGAGAATTGCCCGGCTTTTTAATCAGAAATCAGAGCTGATTTCATGGAATTGGATTTACAGTCTTTTGAAAAGAAAGCTTTTGAAAAAGGCTATAGAGAAATTGCAGGCGTAGATGAAGCCGGCAGAGGTCCCCTGGCCGGTCCTGTGGTTTCTGCAGCAGTTGTCCTTCCTTTTGTATTTCCGGTTTCAGGTGTAATCGATTCCAAGAAATTATCACCTAAAAAACGAGAAGAGCTTTACGAGAAAATTTATGAGCATGCTGTTTCCATTGGTATAGGAATCGTTGACCATGTGGAAATAGATCGTATAAATATTCTCAAAGCCTCCCTCCTCTCCATGTCCATATCCGTAAAAAACCTTAACCCCCAGCCTGACTGGCTCCTTATAGACGGAACTTTTCAGATACCGTCAGACACGCCCCAGGAAGCGATACCTAAAGGTGATGCATTAAGTGTTTCAATTGCGGCCGCATCTATCGTTGCCAAAGTTACACGCGACAGATTAATGCTAAGATATCATGAGGATTACCCACAGTTTGGATTCTCAAAGCATAAGGGATATCCGACCATAGCTCACAAAGAAGCAATCAGAAAATATGGTTTGTGCCCCATTCATAGGCAGACTTTTCGTGGAGTTAAAGAATACGTAGCCGCTCACGGCTTGAAACTTGAAATTGGAAAGTAGAAATTTGGGAGAGATGACCCATGCTTCGCCTCTGGCTACGCAGGGCGAGACCCAGGCACGACCGTGAATCGTAAAGGCCAAATTTCCAATTTCTATTTTCTAATTTCAACCATCCGTGAACGCTTAAACGTTTTGAAACTGGCTCATATAAACAAATAAACCCAGCAAATGCGGTAATAACATATGCTAAACAGCCGGCAAAAATTTGGAGAAAAAAGTGAATCGATTGCTGTGAACTACCTCAAGAAACAGGGATATAAAATCATAGAGCAAAATTACCGCACAAAACTCGGAGAGATCGACATTATTGCCAAAGAAAAAGATATAATCGCATTTATTGAGGTTAAATCCAGAAAATCTAAAAATTTCGGAAACCCCAAGTGGGCGGTAACTCCCAAAAAACAAAGAACGATATCCATGGTTGCGCTTCAGTATTTAAAAACAACCATGCAAAGCAATGTCAAAGCCAGATTCGACGTTGTATCCATTATATCTTCTAATGATAACCCGAGTATTGAAATAATTAAAAATGCCTTTGAACTCGCCTACGGATAATCACAAGGACAAAATAAAAAAGGGGAAACTCTATATTGTTGCCACCCCCATCGGCAATAAAGATGATATTACCTTAAGAGCTATTAAAGTTCTTGGGGAAGTTGACCTGATCGCAGCAGAAGACACCAGGGAAACAGGCAAACTACTGGCTTATCATAAAATCAAAAACAATCTTATTTCCTACCACGAACATAATGAAACCAGGCGCGCACCCGAACTGATTAATAAACTGGAAAAAGGTCTATCCCTTGCTCTGGTATCAGATGCAGGAACGCCATCAGTGTCTGATCCGGGTTACCGGCTTATAAACGAAGCAATTGCAGAAAATATTCGGATAATCCCGGTTCCCGGCGTATCAGCCGCTACTGCTGCTCTCAGTGCTTCAGGGCTGGCCACCGATTCTTTTATTTTCATAGGCTTTACCACCAAAAAAAAAGAAAAACGAAAAAAACAGTTAAAAAAACTTGCAGATGAAAACAAAACAATCATTTTTTATGAATCACCCCGACGGGTCTTATCTTTTTTAGATGAAATCATTGAAATAATGGGTGACCGGTATGCTGTTTTGGCACGTGAAATGACCAAGCGTTATGAAGAGTTTATCCGCGGCCTTTTATCTGAGATAAAAAATAATTTGAAAAAACGCTCTTCTATAAAAGGAGAGATTACACTGCTGGTAGCCGGAAACGATTCAAGCGCAAGGGTATCCATGGATGCAGTCAGAGCTGATATTGTTAAATATCTGAAGGTGAAAGAAACACGCCTGTCCGAACTTGCAAAAATATTATCAAAAAAGTATGATCTGCCCAAAAATGTCATTTACGACGAGGCATTGAAGATAAAGTAAAGAATCCTGGCCCAGAGGACCAGGCTTTGAGATAGCTCTGAAAGGGGTTACATCGTAAACGCCACACGTTGCGAGTTGCGGGTTGCGAGTTGCGGATTACAAACAGCGTTTTGTTTTTTTCTTACATTAAATATTATTGATTATTTTATACCATATTTTTTTTCGCTCATTATTGAGATAGAATTCATTTCATCACTCGTAACCCGCAACCCGTAACTCGTAACATGGGTTAATCAATTCGGCATCTCGTTTTTCTCTGACCTGGCCCAGAGGACCAGATTTTATTTGTTAGAATAAAACTCCTTGACTTTTTATGACTATAATTTTTAAATCACCACATGCTTACAGAACTTGAAAAGAAGATCATTGCATCCATCCAGGGAGATATTCCTGTTATTAGCCGCCCGTATCTTGAAATATCTAAGAAGCTGAAAATATCGGAAGAGACACTTCTTAAAACATTAAAAGATCTTTGTGACAAAGGCGTAATAAGACGTTTTGGTGCAACTATTCGACATCAGAAATCAGGGTTTGCAGCAAATGCCATGGTCGCATGGATAGTTGATGAAAAGCGGATAGAAGAAGTTGGGGAGAAGATGTCATCCTTTAAAGAGGTATCCCACTGCTACAGACGCAATCCTACTGATGAATGGCCATACAATCTTTATACAATGGTTCATGCGAAGAATGAAGATACATGTATAAAAATTGCTCGAACGATGTCAAATGAAGCCTGTGTTGAAAATTATAAACTCCTTTTTAGTCGCAGGGAATTTAAAAAAACTTCAATGAAATATTTTTCAGCCGACGTAAAGAATTGATCCTAACCTCACTAAAGTGAAACCTACCACACCTAACATTCTTCTTGTAAACCCCTGGATACACGACTTTGCGGCCTACGATTTCTGGGCAAAACCTATGGGGCTTTTATTTATAGCTTCAATACTTAGAAGCCACGGGTTTGGTGTTTATTACATTGACTGTCTTGATCGATTCCACCCGAATGCACCCAAAACAAATCCACACCTAAGGAACGGACGCGGCCCTTTTTTAAAAACACTGATTCCAAAACCAAAGGGCCTTGAAGATGTATCCCGTAACTATTGCCGGTATGGAATAAAGGAAAAATGGTTCATAGCTGATCTTCTCTCTTTTCCAAAACCCGATCTTGTTCTTGTTACTTCCATGATGACCTACTGGTATCCGGGGCTGCAAAAAACTATCAAGGTTATAAAAGAAACCCTTGCTGGTGTACCGGTTATCCTTGGTGGGATTTATGCAAGCCTTTGCAGCGACCATGCAGCTGATCATTCGGGCGCAGATAGGGTAGTAACCGGACACGGTGAAAAATATATTCTCCAACTCGCAGAAGACTATACAGGGTACTCATCAAAAATGAAGTTTAACCCGGGCGATCTTGATGCCTATCCCTACCCTGCTTTTGACCTCCAGAATAAAATCACATACATTCCGCTTCTAACTTCAAAAGGTTGCCCTTTTTCCTGCGCATACTGTGCATCTCACTTTTTAGATTCAAAGCGAATGCTTCGGAATCCGAAATCTATTGTAGAAGAAATAAAATTCTGGCATAAACAATATAACGTTATAGATTTTGCATTTTACGACGATGCGCTCCTTGTGGATGCGGAAAAACATGCCATCCCCATGTTTGAGCAAATAATTAATGCCGATTTAAAAGTTCGTTTTCACACCCCGAATGCCCTTCACATTCGGGAAATTTCAAGGAAAACAGCTTTCCTTATGTTTCAGGCTGGTTTTAAAACAATGCGTCTCGGGCTTGAAACCGCTGCTTCTGAACTAAGAAATAAAATGGATAAAAAAGTAACGGCAGAAGAATTTAAAAGGGCTGTTGGCTGCTTGAAAGCAGCAGGGTTCAGCAGTCGTCAGATAGGGGCATACCTCCTTGCAGGACTTCCAGGACAATCCTTAACTTCCATAGAGTACTCCATTAAAGAAGTAAAGCAATGCGGAATAACTCCTGTCCTGGCATATTATTCCCCTATTCCGCATACGGCAATGTGGAAAAAGGCCGTTGAATCCTCCCGTTATGACCTTGAATCCGATCCTGTATTTACAAATAACGCAATATTCCCCTGCCGGAAGGAAAGCTTTTCATGGGAAAAAATATCATACCTGAAAGACCTAACCCGGCTAAACCGGAACCTGAGTGACAATTGAAGATTGACTATTTGTGGAATCGTTGCGCTTATCCATTGAATATTGACGATTGAATATTGAATATTTGTGGAATCACTATGTTCTGTCTATTAATATAATCGATAGAATTCCTTAAATATTCAATAGTCAATCTTCAATTGTAATAGTTCCTTCAATCTTCAATTGTAAGAGAATGCGAGACAAACAAAGGAGGTTGCGATGAAATTCGGAAAATCGTTCATTTTGGCGGGCGCAGCAATTTTTCTTTTCGTAAGCACGATCTTCAATGTTTATGCTGGGGAATTCAAAGTCGGTGCTCTCAATCCGCTGACCGGATCGGGCGGACCTTATGGCCCGGGGATGCTTGAGGCCATCAGACTCGCCGCCGATGAAATCAATGCCGCAGGCGGCATTCTCGGCAACAGGGTTGTCGTTTACAGCGAGGACACGCAAACCGATCCTGAGACAGCCGTGCGGGCGGCCAAAAAACTCATTGAGGTTCATAAAGT
>JAUWOH010000122.1 GCA_030612225.1 Desulfobacteraceae bacterium | reverse complement strand
AAAAAATGGTCTGTGCAGTATAATGCCGATATTAAACCGGAACATATTAATTGTGATGGCTGCAGAATCGGAGGAAAATTATTCTTCTATTCTTCAGACATATGTGAAATCCGTAAGTGTTGTATGGAAAAAGAGTTAGAAAACTGTGCTGCCTGTGAGATGTATATATGCGATAAACTCAAAGGCTTTATTGCATTAGCTCCGGAAGCGGGTAGTGCTTTAGAGAAACTACGTATGCACTAAGGAGGATGAATTCCTAAAAAATCTTACCGATGGCTAAGTAGAAAGTTTCATATACCCCCGCTAAAAATCAGCGGGATAAAAAGGCGCAGCGGTTTTTCAGGAACGAGGCAATACATGTAGTATGCCGAGTATCTGAAAAACCGCTGCAACGCAGTAGATGGAACTTTCTACGACGCCATCAAGGAGAAGATATGAGCAACAGTGATAAAATATGGAGAGATAAACACGGTGTCTGCCACGTTGAGGGGAAAGACAAGACTGAAGTCTTCGGTATGATGGGATATGCCCATGGAAAAGACAGGGGAATGCAGATACTTTTAATGCGTATTCTGGGACAGGGGCGGGCATCCGAACTCCTCGATTCCAGTGATAAAGTACTTGAAATCGACAAATTCTTCAGGAGAATGAACTGGACCGGTTCAACTTCTTCGGAAATCGAAAAATTCTCTCCTGAAGCAAAAGAGATAGTAGATGCATACTGTAGAGGTGTAAACAGGGCATTTGCTGAAAAAATTCCATGGGAATGCAAACTTCTAAGATTTAAACCTGAAGCCTGGTGCATCGAAGACTCCATTCTTATATCACGGATGATAGGCTACCTTACCCTTGCACAATCCCAGGGTGAAATGCAAAGACTCTTTATCGAGTTTGTTCAGGCTGGATTGGATGAAAAAAGACTGAACGAACTTTTTCCCGGAATCCTTGGAGGACTCGATATTGATCTTATAAAAAAGATAAAACTTCAGGAACGACTCGTCTCTCCGGTATCTCTTTGGAACATCGCCGTACCTTTGATGATGGCATCCAATAACTGGGCAGTCTCAGGAAAAAAGACAGCTTCAGGAAAGCCGATTTTATCAAATGATCCTCACCTGGAAGTAAACAGGCTTCCGAATGTCTGGTATGAAATGGTACTAAAAACAAAAGACAGGTACGCAATGGGCGGAACCATGCCCGGAGCGCCGGCCCTTCTTATCGGTCGAAATCCTGACCTTGCATGGAGTGCCACGTATACCTTCATGGATGGCACAGATTCATGGATTGAAAAATGCAAAGACGGCAAATATATGCGAGATCCTGGCAAGTGGAACCATTTTACCGAAAGGGAAGAAATTATAAAAAGAAAGAAAAAAGATCCCGTAAGAGTTGTTTTTTACGAAAACAAGCACGGTATTCTTGAAGGAAACCCGAACAAGGAAGGGTATTATATAGCCACTTCCTGGGCACCTGCCTTTTCAGGTGGTGTTACATTAGAAAGCATTATTAAAATGTTTGACGCAAAGAGTGTTAAAGAAGGAATGAATCTCCTATGCCGTGTAGAGACATCCTGGAATTTTATCCTTGCAGACAAGGACGGAAATATCGGCTACCAGATGTCCGGCCTGATGCCGAAAAGACGGGAAGGGGTCAGTGGATTTGTCCCCTTGCCCGGCTGGGAAGAAAAAAATGACTGGCAGGGGTTTGAAAGCCCTCAAGACCTGCCGCGATGCTATAACCCGGAATGCGGCTACTTTGTTACAAGCAATCAGAACCTTAACGAATACGGAAAAGTTGATCCTATAAATGTTGGTATGGGACCCTACCGTTCAGACCGGATCGGCAAACTTCTTTCTGAAAACAATGAAATCACACGTGAGTACATGTATAAATTACATTATGATGTATATTCAATACAGGCTGAATTATTCATGAAGATTCTTGGCCCTCTTCTTCCTGACACAGGCCCAGGAAAAATACTCAAGAACTGGAATTTTGAATACTCCGCTGATTCTAAAGGGGCATTTCTTTTTGACAAATTTTACAAAGAGCTTTACCTGGAAGTTTTCGGCAAACACGGTTTCGGCACAGAGGCGGTTGAACATATTGACAAATATACCGGGATATTTAACGATTTTTATATAAACTTTGACCGGATACTTCTTTCTGAAAATTCATTATGGTTTGGAAATCGTACAAGAGACGATCTCTATCGGAATGCTGCTGAAAATGCACTGAAATCTCAGCCTCAAAAATGGGGTAATACAAGGAAAGTAATTATGAAAAATATTCTCTTTGACGGCAAGCTCCCAAAATTTCTCGGGTTTGACCGCGGGCCGATAACCATCATCGGAAGCCTCGCCACACCACACCAGGGACAGATTTTCGAAAGTGCAGGCAGGCAAACTACTTTTGCCCCAGGGTTCAGAATGGTTATAGATCTTTCCACTGATGAAATGAATACCAATATGGCAGGAGGGCCGTCTGACCGTAGATTTTCAAAATGGTACTGTTCGGATCTTCAAAACTGGATATCAGGGAAATATAAAACAATAGCTGTGAATGCTGAGAAAAAATACAAGCTATAGAACGAGTTTTCAATATTGATGAATATTTGACGCATTATCTCACATTTTTACAGTTTTATGGAACTGAAAGATTGGTAAAAAATGAATAAGCCATTTATGAAAGTTGGATTTTTAGGACTGTTGGTGATCGGGATGAGCATTGTGTTGTTGATGGTATTTCCTTCCAAGGCGCCATGGATGATGGATGGCTTTTTCACTCCTATAATTGCATTTGAGTTTGTGCAATCGCAAAGCGAAGTTTACCGGCTATTTGGTTTGCCTGGCGCTCCGGATCAACTATCTATGATTAAAGCCATGGATTTTGGAAACAGGTTGGACTATATTTTTATGGTTTTGTATTCTTCATTTTTGTTTTTCTTTTCATTTGCTTGCGCAAAAAATACAGGACAAAGATACTATTATGCAGGAAGTGTGCTGTCATTTGTTATCCTTGTTGCTGATGCTCTGGAAAACATACAACTTTTAAGGATTACTGGGAAAATTACCAGTCTGGATTTTGTGAAAGAACTATCTCTTTTGCACTGCTTTACATGGATAAAATGGGGAGGGATCACAGTTGTTTTTTTGATTCTCGCGTCATATTTCTTTAAGGGTCGTACCTACTCAAAAGTTATTGCTGTCACAGGAATCTCAAGCTTCATTTTATCTATCCTTGCATATCTTAATCGATCCGTTCTGAACGAACTACTTGGTATATCAGTAGCCCTCATGTTTCTAATGATGATCGTTTATTGCTTTATTCACAAAACAGATATCCATTCTCTTTTGGCAAGGACAACGCGCTTAACAGATAAAAAGGAGAAAATAGCATGAAAAAGCTGATCGGCATGTCCAGGAAAGTCCTGGAGGTGGACCTTACGACCACATCATTCAGCGTTTATCCTGTGCCGGATGCAGATATCAAAATGTATCTCGGTGGCAAAGGTCTTGGGCTGAAACTGATCTACGACAGAATAACACCGAGTATCGATCCCCTTGGAAAAGAAAATATTATTGCATTTATGACCGGTGCCCTTCTGGGGACAGCTGCTCCCTGCTCCAGCAGGTTTTCAGCGGTGACCAAAACTCCATTAACCGGAATTATGGCGTCGTCTTCATGTGGGGGGCCTTTTGGCGAAAACCTTAAAACCGCCGGATGGGATGGGATTCTTATTAAAGGAAAGTCAAAAAATCCCGTGTATCTTGTTGTCTCTTCCGATGGTGTTGAATTTAAAGACGCAAAAGAACTCTAGGGTAAGGATGCAATGAGTGCCCAGGAAATGCTGGAAAAAAAAGGAGGTATGATTGTAATCGGCCAGGCTGGGGAGAACCTTGTCAGGGTCGCCAATATTGTCTCCGGTCATCGCTATCTGGGTCGGGCAGGAATGGGGGCCGTCATGGGGTCCAAGAATCTCAAAGCCATCATAGCGGTCGGGAAAGCTTACAAAATTGTTCCAAAGGAAAAGGAAGCATTTGATAAATTAAAGAAACGGGCGTTGAAATATATAAATGCCAGCCCGTTTACAGGTGATGGCTATAAAAATTACGGAACGGCTTCCCACCTGGACTACTGCAATAGACATGGCACCCTTTCGGTAAATAACTTTACAAAAGGAATGCATAAAGATGCACACAAAATATCCGGAGAGGAAATGAAGGCCAGGCATGACACCAAACACCATACCTGCAGGAGCTGCGCCATACTTTGCGGTAAAAAGGGAATGTTTGATGGAAAGAATAGAGTGGTTCCGGAGTATGAAACCGTATCTCTTTTAGGCGCCAATATCGGTATTTTTGATCCGGTTAAAATCGCCGAATGGAATGAGCTGTGCGGAAAATATGGAATGGATACTATTTCTGTAGGCAATATCATTGCATGGGTGATGGAGGCAACGGAAAAAGGATTGTTAAAATCAAACCTTAAGTTTGGAAGCCCGGATGGCATTGCTAAAATTATTACAGATATGGCCTTAAGCAAGGGTTTGGGCAAGGACATGGCCCTGGGTGTGAAATCCCTTTCAGAAAAGTACGGGGGTAAGGAATTTGCCATCCAGGTCAAAGGACTCGAGTGGTCGGCCTATGATCCCCGCGGCGCTTTCGGGCAAGGCCTTTCCTATGCTGTAGCCAACCGGGGGGCCTGCCATCTTTCAGCTACAGTTGTGTTTATGGAAAATATCGCAGATTTGCTGAATCCACAAACCGTGAGGGCAAAAGCGGATTTTGTGAAATTCTTCGAGGACTTGTTCAATGGAATCAACTCCATAAGTATCTGTGTTTTTACTTCTTCTGCCTTTATCTTAGAAGCGCCTCTGTCAAAATACACGCCGAACTTAATACTTCATTGCTTAATGCAGTATCTCTCAAAGATTGCCGTCCACATGGTGGATATCAGCATTTATCCAAAGCTCTGGTCGTCGGTAACAGGGATCAAACTATCCAATGCCGAATTCTTAAGAGCCGGTGCAAGAATACATATTCTTGAAAGGTATATGAATACCCGGGAAGGCATTTCCAGAAAAGACGATACATTACCGGAACGATTTCTGAAGGAGGGCAGAGAGTGTGATCCGAAGAAAACAACGGTGCCGCTGCATAAAATGCTGGACAGATATTACAAACTGAGAGGGTTTGATAAAAATGGGATACCAACCCCAGAAACCATGCAAAAGCTTAATATTTCATCCGTATAAAACGGAGGTATATCATGAACAAAAAAAATTCCAAAAACATCTCGCGCCGTGATTTCATGAAGGTAGCTGCGGCAACTACAGCCGCCCTGGCCGTTGACTGGAACCAACTGGAAGCACTGGCCGCCAAGGTCGGACCCAAAAAGGAGTATCCTGTGGTAGTCATCGGCGGCGGGCTGGGAGGCCTGAGCGCCGCGGCCCATCTTGCTCGTAACGGCTTTCCGGTAACCCTGGTGGAGCAGCATGATATCCCCGGAGGCTATGCGACGACTTTTGATCGGGCCGGCGGAAAATTCACTTTTGATGTTTCCCTCCACGCAACCATGAGCGCCAAGGGGGGGTTGCGGGAATCCTTGGAAGGTGCAGGTGTGCTGGACAAGGTGGAGACAGTAGAGTTGCCTGAATTGTGCCGGATCATCACACCGGACCATGACCTGCTCTGGCCCCAGCGCAATCCCGAAGCCATCATCAAACAGCTCTCCGATCTTTTCCCGGATCAGGCTCAAGGTATCCAGGGATTCTTTGACGAAATCATGGGCATACTGGAAGAGGCAATAAAGCCTTTCGACTCCGACTCCTGGTGGGACAAGCTTTTCTTCATCTGGACCCACAAGAAGATGTGGGCGATCCGCAATGACACTCTATCCGACCTTCTGAAAAGACACGTCAAGGATTCCAAACTCCGCTCCCTCTTATCGATCTATTGGCCCTACTATGGTTTGCCACCTTCCAAGCTGTCCGGCTTTTACTATGCTATCGCTACCTCGGCCTATATACGTTTTGGAGGTCACTATATCAAAAAGCGCTCTCAGAACCTTAGTTATGCCTTGGTGGATGCCATTGAAGCTAAGGCGGGTCAGGTTATGCTGGAAACAGAGGCAGAGAAGATCGTCATGAAGGACGGGGCGGTTACCGGGGTAATTCTTGCCGACGGCAGACATCTCAAGGCCAGGGCGGTTATTTCCAACGCCAGCGTGCCGGCCACGATGAATATGCTGTCAAATAATACCGAGCCGATCAAATTTAACAGCAAGGCCCGTGAGTACGTTAAAAAACTGGATACCTACAGACCCAGTCTTTCCACTTTTGTTGTCTGGCTGGGACTAAACCAGGAGGTCCATCGCAAGGTGAAAGGTTATGAGATCTGGATTGACAGGGATTACGATCCTGAAAAGGCCTACCAGGGCTGTCTGGCTTGTGATCCCTATAAGGCCGGTTTATTGGTGTCCCTTTATGACAATGCCTACAAAGGTTATTCCAATCCAGAGACATCTACGGTGGTCGTTATGATGCTCAGTGGGTACGAACCATGGAAGCGATTTGAGGCCGACTATTTTGCAGGCCGTAAAGACGCTTATCGTAAAGAAAAAGAACGAATCGCCAGGGCGCTTATCAAGGAGGCCGAGAAATGGGCCATCCCCGGTCTTAGCTCCATGATCGAGGTTATGGAAGCGGCCACCCCTTTGACCAACATCCGCTATACCGGTAATCCGGAGGGCGCCATCTACGGGTACGAGCAGTCTATGGACAACGCTTACATGACCCGGCTCGAGCAAAGGACACCGTTCAAGGGCCTCTACCTGGCCTCGGCCTGGACAAAGCCCGGGGGTGGCTACCAGCCCTGCCTGGGATCTGGCGCCGATGCCTTCAAGGCTCTGGTAAAAGATCTGGCCGATTTATAAAGAGATAAAAATGATGGACAACAAATCTATATTGCGGACGGAAAGGTCCATCATGAATGATACAAATTAAGCTGTATATTTAGTAATTAAAATTCAAGTTTCGCACCCTTTAGTTTATCCTAAGCCGTGGACGGCAAGAGATAAAAATAAATTTTAAAAGCGAAATATACTGCCGGTGATTTTAAGTACGGCGCCAATCCATAAATATATAATTGATGCTTGATACCCTATTTAATGCAATAAGTTATATCTCTTTTGCGCCTGATTATATTATATGAGCCGCTGGCTGCCCATTGCAAAATATAAGAAAAGGATTTTCCTTTAAAAATATTATTTTTACCCCTTACCGCCTTGAAGGCAACGCAAATCAGGGGTGCGAAACTTGAGTTAAAACTAAACGAGGAGCCAATGGCAATAAGATATATACAACCAGTTGCGCCAAATTCTACTGAAGGACTGGTAGCGCACGTATATCCTCAAATCAAAAAAGAATTCGGCGCTCTTGTAGAACCCTTTACCCTTCACTCACCATCTCCGGAGTTGCTGGCAGGTGCATGGAGTGCTTGTCGGGAATCACTCCTCGTGGGATCTGTTCGGCGAGATGTCAAAGAGGCCGTGGCTGCTACAGTTTCCAGAATTAACCAGTGTCCATACTGCGTTGATGCCCATACCATCATGCTCAATGCAACTTCGGCGCGTAACTCTGCTGACGCCATCATTCGCCATCGTGACGATCAAATTCGGGATCCGGCCGTGCGTTCTATCGTAAAATGGGCTGCAGCAACCCGTTCACCCGGAGCAAAGGTCCTTCTTTCACCCCCTTTCTCCAAGAAAGACGCACCAGAGATTATTGGGACAGCCGTGTTCTTCCACTACGTGAATCGGATGGCAAGTGTGCTCTTGAGCGAAACGCCTTTACCATCCAATCATAGGCTGCTTAAAGGGCTTTTTACGAGAATGGCGGGCTGGTTTTTCTCAAGAGCTATTCATCGCTCAAAACCATTAGGAATGTCATTGGAATTATTACCCAAAAGCGAGCTGCCTGCCGATTTAGCCTGGGCAAAGACATCACCGAACATAGCTGGCGCCTTTGCACGTTTTGCGGCAGTG